>JBBADN010000113.1:0-4794 GCA_041656455.1 Sphaerochaeta sp.
GTCAGTACTGGCGCCTTTATACGGGAGTCTTTGAACTTGAGTAAGTGACGAGGATAATTCCAAGTGCAACGGCGAGCATCGCCCCTAAGAGTTGGATTCCAGCAATCGACTCCTTTAAGAAGATTCCTGATAAAATCGCCCCGAAGACGGGGATGAGGGAGTTGAAGATCGTAATCGAGCTGACGTTGTTGTGCTTCAGTAAACTCGTCCAAATCGAGAACGCCGCACTGCTTAAGGCAGCGAGGTAGAGCATCAAAACCCACCCAGTAAGGGTACTTTGGGGAAAGGATGCGCCCATGATCAACCCAAGAAGCAAGAGGACAAGACCTCCGAAGAGCAGCTGCAACCCCGTTAAAAGAACCGGATCAACCTCTTTGGAGATACGCTTAGAGTAGAGCCCACTTGATGAGTGGAGTAAGGCGGCGATAACGATGAACCCCTCCCCTTGCAGGAGGAAGGAGAAGTTCAAATCTCCATCAAGATTCACAAAGATTACTGCACTGAAGCCCAGAATGACTCCAAGACCTTTGCGAAGGGTGATTTTATCATTGGCGTAAAAGAAGTGCGCTAAGATTGCACTGAAGAAAACCGTTGAGGCGTTCATAATCGCCCCTTTGGAGCCAGTGGTGTAGGAAAGGCCGATGTAAAAGAAGGTGTAATGAATCGCTGTTTGTAGTAAGCCAAGGGAGAGAATCTGCAGCCAATGCTTCTTCTTCAGTGATCGAATACTTCCGTTGTTCTTTCCCATTAACGGGCGAACGGCTAAGACAAGAAGCCCACTGAGGGTAAAGCGCAACCCCGCGTACGCCATCTTCGCGGCAGTATCATCACCGCCGACGTTGAAGAAGTCGTAGCCGATCTTAATAGCAGGATAGGCACTACCCCATAAAAATGTACAGAAGATCGCCAAGAGTGCAGCAACGAGGGGCTTTGTTAGAATAGAGGGTTTATCGGTCATGGATCTTCTCCTGGGCAAAGAGGGCAAAGTCATTCAGACTCCCCGATTGAAAACGACTAAGGTCTTGATTCTTTGGATTCAGCAAACAGTCGGTGACGAGGTACGCTTCCATTCCCATTTCTAGGGCCACCATATCCTCTTCGACGTCATTACCCACCATCAAACATTGGGTGGGGTTCAACTTGAGGGTACTCATAATCTCTTCGTAGTAGCCTAGGCTGGGCTTTGCGTAGGAGAACTCTTCGTAGGTGGTGATCAACTCAAAGTCCGCTTCTGTTAAGGCTGCCCACTTCATCCGAGTGAGCGTTCCAATTCGGGGAAAGAGGGGGTTTGTTGCCAGAATCAGGCGATACCCCTTCGCTGTAAGGGTATCAACAATAGTTCGACTGATGGGTGATGGAGTGGCATACGCTTTGAGCTCTTTGAAGAGCCCCTCATAAAACGGCAAGAAGCGGGTGTTCATTTCCTCACTGCAGTAGCCAGTAGCTTCTTCAAAGACCAAATCAAAGCGCTCTTTGTTGGTCATCGCCCCATCGTTGGTAAGAATTGCTTCAAAACCCGCCTGAAGGCCCTTCACCATCGTCGGTACATCGTAGCCTAAGCGCCCACTCTCTTGGGCAAAGAGGGAGAAATACCCGGAGGCAAAGCGCTCTTGGTCGAGGGGAAGGAGGGTCCCATCCAAGTCAAACAAGATCGTATCAATGGTGGTTGTCATACGGCGATAGTACGAACTTTGCTCGGTGGGGGTCAACTGACGCTAAGGCCAAAAAAAACCCCCAAGGAAAAGGAGGTTAAACCTTGGGGGAACAAAAGGAGGTTAGAAAAAATCCGATATATGTGCTCTTGAACTGGAGGGTTCATAAGCTGTCGTTCTCTTTCTTGAATGTACGATAGCGATTTAAAAAAAATTATTCAAGCACATTTACTCTCTTTTCACATATTTTGTTAAAATTTTCTTCTTACCCTATAGGACTTTACACCTACCTATCCGGAGGTTTCACAAAAATATTGCCATTGTGCAAAAATCATTGCACGATTAGTTTTTCATCGAAATCGGTTGGCGGGTGTTTTCTAAGACATCGCGCCACAGCGTTCCGCGAAGGTCAACGTAGTTTCGTTCACCCACAGCAACATTTATGGGAAGATGGACAAACCTATTGTGCAGCATCCCGATCAAGGCGGAAGTTTTTCCCGCCATCGCCGCGTGCACTGCGTGTGCCCCTAGGCGGGCGCAGTAGATTGAGTCGTAACTATCAGCAGGGGCGGAGCGAATGATGTATGACGGATCGATGTACTTCAAGTTGACTTCAATATTCTCTTCTTTGAAGTACTTAATGATCTCATCCTTTAAGAAAATTCCGATATCGTGGAACTTCACATTCCCAGAGGCGTCAACTTCCCCCGACTCGGGCAGGAGATCTTGCCCAGCGCCTTCACTGATTAAGACTACCGCGTGGTCACGCTCGAGGATTCGTTTCTTTAGGTGCGTCAAAAATCCATTCGGTCCATGAAGGTCAAAGGGGTTCTCCGGGATCAAGCAGAAGTTCACATCACTTTGGGCGAGGGAGGTGTTTGCTGCGATGAAGCCACTTTCGCGGCCCATCACCTTCACGAGGCCAATACCGTGAATGGAGTTGCGCGCCTCAACGTGGGCACCGCGAACAACGGGAACTGCCATTTGAACTGCCGTATCCACTCCAAAGGAGGATTGGATTAAAGAAAGGTCGTTGTCGATCGTCTTGGGAATTCCAATGACTGAAATTTTCAAGCCGCGCTTCTCGACCTCTTCAGCGATATCCCGCGCCCCGCGGAGGGTTCCATCGCCCCCGATTGTAACAAGGATGTTCACATTCAGCTTTTCTAAGGAGTCGACGATCTCTTCGACTTGCTTTCCCCCGCCGCGAGCTGATCCAAGAATCGTTCCCCCCTTCTCTTGAATATCATCAACGAGGTCGGGATCGAGGGGGATAAGGGGCCAGGGGCTTGTTGCTAAGAGACCTTGGTAGCCGTATTGGACTCCGCTGATCCGCCGCACCCCGTAGCGGTACCAAAAGCACCGAACAACAGCACGAATGACGTTGTTTAAGCCAGGGCAAATACCACCGCACGTGGCGATCGCGGCGTGGACGTGGTTGGGGTTAAAGTAAATCTTCTCCCGCGGGCCGGCGACTTCAACGGTCTCTTCAAAGCGGGGGACTTGGCGACCGACTTCGTTCATCATCGCCTCAATGCCAAAGAGGATGTGATCACTATCGCGCACATAATCCGCTTGGGCGTCCCCGTTTTTTATCCCCATGACAATTGGACTGGGAACTTTAGGCTCACCTAACCGTGCAATCGTAAAATCATAGCTCTTTTGGCTCATTATCATCCTCCGTTAGCTGCGTCATCGCTTCAAGGAACGCTTCATATGGCGCCTCAAGACGCTCTTTTGCTGCGACATGAAACGTTCGATAGATTTCAACGAACTTCACCGCCACCTCGGTCAGTGTTGCTCCTTCGCGGGAGGAACCCCCGCGCCGGCGATCCAGCATCTTCATATCAAGGCCTTTTTCGAGGTTCTCGATCATCCCATACGCTTTGGAGTAGGAGATCCCAAGAACAAGGGCGGCTTTGCGCAAGGAAGAGGAGCGCTGAATCTCCTCTAGGAGCCACAGCACCCCAAGGCCCATAAACTTTTCGCCCTCCTCGTTGACGAGGTAGAGCTTACTCTTTAATTCCATACCTCACTCGCCGCTTGGTGAACAAGGTCCACCAGCTCAGCAACTTTCTCCAAGTCTACTGAGCAGTACGCTACCCGAAACGTCGTATCAGCGATGTTAATCGCCCCTACTTCATAGTGGGATAACAAGTATTGACGCAGCTCCTCAGCTGAGCCACGGGTTTTAAACGCCATGAAGTACCCACTGTTACACGGATAGGGGATCAGGTCAGTATTTCCTTCATACTTCTTCAGCTGCTCTTTTAAGACGGTGTAGCGCGCCTTCATCTCATCAAAGACTCGCGCTTTATCCTCTTCGTAGCGCTTCCCCTCCATCATCGCTTTAATGAGGAGGCTTTGGCCAGGACGATCACAGTTGGAAACCGAGGCTCGAATTGAACCAAGGGTCTTCTTATT
This sequence comes from Sphaerochaeta sp., assembly GCA_041656455.1. Lineage (GTDB taxonomy): Bacteria > Spirochaetota > Spirochaetia > Sphaerochaetales > Sphaerochaetaceae > Sphaerochaeta. Next base: position 4,077 of record JBBADN010000113.1, read on the forward strand.
CAATGCATCGTAGTGTTCTGCAGTAAGACCTTTGGAGGCGTAGGTGATGAAGCCAATTCGAAAGCCCCATACCATATCTTCTTTCGTTGCGGCATCACACTTAATAGCGAAGATTCGCTCGTGGGCGTCACAGAGTTTGGCGAAGATCGATTCAGGGGCGATATCCTCTTCAAAGAAAAGGCCAAAATACGCATCATCGCTGATCACATTCAGCGTAAGGCCCCCATCGGCGAGGGCGATTAACGCCTTCACTACCTCGTCTTGCTCCTTCTGAGTCAGCGAATAGCCAGTGGGATTGTTGGGAAAGTTTAAGAGTAGGTGGGCTTTATTCTCTTCAACCGAAGAGAGCGCCTCGACCATCGCTTCAGTATTAAACCCCCCATCTTCAGTGAAGAAGGTGAAGGTTTTTACCTTCGCGCCCCGCTGGTGGAGGAAGATTAACTCGTAGTTATCCCAGTTCAGATCAGGGATGACGATCGTATCCCCTTCTTCAACAAAGAGGGAGCCAACGATGTAAAGGCCGTGGGTAAGACCTGCTGTTACCAACGGGAGGGAGAACTTCTTTCCTTCAAGGGTGGGGTTTTTTGCAACCATCTCCTTCTGCCACAGTTTTCTCAGTCTTTGGTCACCTCCGCCGGGGGCGTAGGAGAAAATATCTTTCGGTTGAAAGGAGCCTTCAACGAATTGGTCGAAGATATCACTGAGGTGCATCGGCTGA
>JBBADN010000114.1:0-4764 GCA_041656455.1 Sphaerochaeta sp.
AAGAGAAAGTCGGTTCGGACGATCAGTGCAATCCTCTTAGCTCTTGCCACTCTCTTTTCACTTGGGGTGTTTATCCTCCTCCTTGGGGGAAACTACTACTCCTATCAACTCGTGGGAGAAATGGTGGGAATCCCCCACGTAGGGCTCTTACTCGCAGTGGTTCTCGCCACAGGAACCCTTTTATTGTTCAGCGCCCCTGGGGCGATAAACATCCTCCACAGTGCCACTGAGATCGAGCGCCTTCGATCACTGGCGATCCAAGATAGTGAGCTTGCGACTGCCCGCCTGTTAATCTTCTACTTGTTCTTTTTTCCGATATACCTCTTCTTCATGCTTCCGGCGCTCGTCGTTGGTGCCATCACGAGTGGAGTTTCATTCTTCTACGTGATCAGCTCAATTCTACTTCTCATCTTTGGGCCCGTTATCCCCCTTTCGATCGCCGCGCTGTTAGAGATTGCAATCGTTCGCCTCACGAAGGGCCGCCGCTCCCAGCGAACTGGGGATGTCTTCTACTTGATTGTGATGATGGCATTCATCATTGGCCTGATGAGCCAGTTAGGCAAAACTGCCGATAACTTTGGTAACTTTCAGGGCCTTACTCACCAACTCGCCCCTACGATCACCAAGCTTACTCGAATCTTTGCCCCCTTTACCCTGCAAACCCACGGCCTCTACAACCCTCTGTTACTCTTAGTGTGGCTCGCCATCGCCGTCATTCTCGGCTATATCACCGTCGTTGTCGCAGGAATAACCTTTGCCTCTTCGTGTTCCCTTCTCGCCTCTAGTGGCTACCCAGGCCGAAGGCGGAAGCGCAACCACAGTGGGGGAGGCACTCCGCTGCGCGCCCTTATGAAACGAGAGTGGGCGATCATCTCGGAAACCAGTGGCTTCCTCTTTGAAGTAGGTGGGGAGTTGTTAATTCCATTGATTCTCATCATCACCTACACAGCAATGGGAATCATGGGTGATATCTCTAGCGCTACAAAAGCGTTAGCGGCCTTCCCATTCTTTGAATCGGTCGTTGTTCTTGTTCTTCTTATGTTTTCGAATATGAGCCTGCTTTCGGCGACCAGCGTTTCTCGCCAAGGCAAGCTCGCCACCCTCGACCGCCTTTATCCACTCCCACCGTCAACCTTTGTTCAGGCGAAGCTCTATCTCCACCTCTTGCTCGTTGGAACAGCCCACACGCTCTATGTAATCGTTGCAACGCTGCTCTTTAAGATTACCCTTACTCACATGGTGATGTACCTCGTCCTCTCTTTCATCGTGATTACCTCTACGAGTTACTTCCACCTCGCAATCGACTACCATAATCCCCTGCTTGAATGGACAACGACTCAGCAGGCGATGAAGCGCAACCCCAATGGGTTTCTGGGGATCCTTGTTTCGTTTCTTTCCGTTATTTGGGTGGGGATTTTTTTAGTACTTCTGCCGTACTTCGTTCATGTAACACCAGAGCTGACAACGATAATCACTATTATCACCAGTGTTGGAACAGCAAAGGTTGCCCAGCACCTCGCCTACCGAAGTGCCGAACGCTTCCTTACTGAGCAGTAAGGAATGCTTTAGCCCGGGCACATGCACTTGGAAGGGTGGGGTGAAGCTCAAAGGGATGATCACTCTGCTTAGCTCCCCAAATTAAAAGAAGACCTAAGTCAGCTGCTTCAAGCATCGGGATATCTGTCGGTCCATCCCCGATGGCTACGATCGTTGAGTAGCGCGTTCTCAGCTCATTGAGGTTTGTTCGTTTTCCTTCAGCGGAGCCGATATTCACCGCTAAGCTCGCCTTATTTCGCTTCCAATGAATACGTTTCGCTTTAATGAGGAAAAAATCATCCCTCAGGCCAAGTTCATCTAAAAAGAACTCCGCCATATTTTCCGTACCCAGACTGAGGATTGCTAAATCAGCGATTTCGGTTAACGCCTTGATCGCTTCAATATCTTCTTTGGTTAACAGGCGGGCGAGGTTACGAGCCGTTTCTTCAACAAGGGCGGGATTGATATCTCGAATCATCTTCTCGTAGCGCTTGTAAAACTGAGGATTATTAAACGCCCCTTTTTGGTCAGCTTTCACGAATGCCTTCGCCCTCAGGCGAAAGAGAGGACCTTTGCTCTGGGCGTGGGCGAGAACGAGGGCTTGTTCGCTATCATACGGATTAAACGGATAGAGCGTTCCGTCAAAGTCAAAGATGATCAAATTGGTCATGGCTCACCATAGCAAGAGCAAGAAAAAAGGGGAAGGGCTTATTGCCTTCCCCAACTTGTTTCACGTACTGACCTTACTTCCCGTAGAGTTGGTTAAAGTACTCCATGTCAGTGGAGAGAACCTTGTCCAAGGAAGGAATCGTCTTACGGTACGACTCAAGGGTCCGCCAGAGGTCGAAGAACTCCGGATCCGCTTCGTATGCGAGATTATAAATTGTGGCAGCTTCAGCGTCAGCAACACCCTTAATCGTCTCACTTTCAGCGTACGCAGTGGAGAGAATGACGCGCTGTTCGCTTTCAGTCTTTCCTTGCCACTGGGCGAGTTGTCCTCGCCCGTATGAGCGGTACGCTTCGGCGATCTGGTTACGCTCTTTAATCATTCGCTGGTAGACACTCTCGGTGAGGTCATCACTGTAGCGAATCTGGCGAATGATGATGTCGATGAGTTCAATACCAAAGGCCTCTGTAAATTGCATCGCCTGGAGGTTCATTCGAGCACTGAGGCCTTCACGACCGATTCGGATCGCCTCCTGCTTCGTTTGGGTTGCAGTAAGGTTCCGTAGTTGTTCAGCATCTTCAGCGCTATCGAGGCTTTGGACGTCCTCTTCCACGGTGATATCGTTAATTTGGTTACTCGATCGCACCGCTTCATTTAAGTAGTTCTCACTGATAATCGTTCGAACTGAAGAGTCTAAGACATCGTTTAACCGAAGAAGACCGTTATCGATCGAGTTTACCGTCTCATAGTACTTCGCTGGGTCACTAATGCGCCAGCGAGCGGTCGTATCAACCCAAATAAACTGGTTTTCTTTCGTCGGAATTCGCTGTGCAGCGCCATCCCATGAAAGGACTTTCTTCGGATAGTAAACGACGTTATCGATGAGGGGCATCTTCAACTTTAAGCCACTGGTTTGTTCAATATTAATGATCTTTCCAAAGCGGGTAACTACCGATTGGTTCCCTTCAACTAGGATGTAGAACGGTCCGAGGATGATTAAGATCACGAGGACTACGATGATAATGACGGCGGTGGTCAGAAGTTTCTTATTTGCTGCATTCATCATTTCTGGCCTCCTTGGATCATTTGAAGCGGTAGGTAGTTGTTGGAGAGGTTTTTATCAACCAAGGTAACACTTCCGCTATTGTCTTGGAGGATCGCCTCCAACGTTTCAATGTACAGCCGGGTCCGAGTAATTGACTTTGAATTCTCATAGACTTCGCGAACACTATTAAAGCGTTCGACATCACCACGGGCTTGGTTCACCCGTTCAGCGGCGTATCCATTAGCAATTTGAATGAGTCGGCTCGCCTCACCACGGGCGGAGGGGATGATCTCGTTGTAGTTTTGTTTTCCTTCGTTAATGAGGCGGTTCATGTCTTGAATCGCTTTGTTCACATCCTCAAAGGCGTCTTGTACACTTCCAACTGGTGGGACGATATTTTGTAGCTTCACCGTAACGATGCGAATACCAAGACCGTATTGGTCAAAGATCTTCTGCATCATCTTTTGTGTTTCTACTTCAATGTGGGTCCGTTGGCTCGTCATGACTGAGAGAATCGGAAGGTCGCCAACGAGTTGGTTCATGATGCTCTGGCTAATATCCCTCAGTGTCATCTCCCGTGATTCAACCTTAAACATCCAATCATAGGGGTTTTCAATCTTGTACTGAACGATCCACTGGACATCGATAATGTTTAAATCACCGGTGAGCATCAACGATTCGTTGGAGTAGCTGTTTTGCCCGTAGAGGGAAGGGCCCTGTGTTCGATAACCGAACGTCATCGTTTGCACGACTTGGGTCGGTACGTTGTAATTCATTTCGATTCCAAGTGGAATCTTTGTCTGCAGGCCCGGGCCAACGGTCCGGTGGTACCGACCAAAGCGCAAGACAACTGCTTGTTCGGTTTGGTCAACGACAAAGAAACTACTTAAAACCAAGAGAATCGCCACCACTACGATTACAATCCAAATTACCAGCTTCGGGCTGATATTAAATCGAATTGGGTGGACGGGTCGTTGGTTACTATTATCCATGCTCGCTCCTTCGTGCAACGCACATCCTCAATGTACTTGCCCAAAGAAGCATAGTCAAGGCACACCAAAGAATAGAAGAACGGGTGAGTAGGATAATGGATAATCTTAAGATTGGAGGAAAAGGATTCCATTGAGCGAAAACAGAATTACTCATACTAGGTTCGGTCTTCCAAATCTCAAGCTCACCTTATCAACGGAAACCGAAGAGAGGATGTAGAACGATGGTTTAACTCCCTTTATCGTCAACGGGTTCTCCTATGCCTACCCATCTATTGAGTATCCCACTTCTATTTCTTCAGAGTTCACTGCACTCAAACACCGTTCGTTTGAATACCCCACTCTTCTGTTGAATATTTTCTCTCGATGAGCAAACCATTGAAAAGAAAATAGCGGCGGTTTATGATGACGGTCATGAAAAAAAGACTCATTACCAGTGCTCTACCCTATGTGAATAACATCCCTCACTTAGGGAACCTCATTCAAGTCCTCAGTGCGGATGTCTTCGCGCGCTTTTGTCGCTCCAA
>JBBADN010000115.1:0-4753 GCA_041656455.1 Sphaerochaeta sp.
TTAACAGAAACATTCAAAGAGCAGCAGAAGAAAGTAAACGAATACCGCTATCTTGTTGATGCCCTTGAAAACGGCCAAACCGACTTAGCTGTTGCCTTGACTCTGGTGAACCTCACCAATATCAGCGAGAAGTTTGAAGCCCTTGATTTCTAAGAAACTACCTATGTCCAAAGATTTAAACAATGATGGTTGTTAGGATTTTGTCCTAACAGGTGACATCTATCAAAATTAAAGATAGTCCCATATTGTAAATAATTACCTAATATAGTACACTCTGTTTCATGAATGGAGTTCTAACGTATGACACCATTCATTTGAGGATACTATGAGCGAACTTCCTAAAACCAAATCTGCAGTTATTGCCCAAACAATTGAACGATGGATTAAAGATGGCACACTCACCTGTGGCTCTTTCTTGCCTGCTCAAGTCGATTTAGCGAAGCAATTTAATACCTCGAGTCGACCGATTCGAGAAGCATTGAAGATTCTTGAAGCCCGCGGCTTAGTCGTTATCTCTCAAGGCCGTCGAGCCCAGATTCGCTCAAACAACCTCGATCACTACGTGATGAGTGTCTCATCAACAATCTTAAACAGTGATATCAGCCACTCCAAGCTCCTGAAGAACTTAATGCAAGTTCGCCTCACCGTTGCCTCAAGTGCTACTCGAAACTTCTCCCGCTTAGAAGGACGAAGACGCTACCTCACCCAACTGTGGGCTGCCTCTCGGCAAATGGAAGCGGCGCTTCCTGGAATCTGTGCCCGCGATGCTCAATCGTTCCAAGCGTTCCACGACGCTGAGATGGACTTTCATCACACCCTTGTTATTGCAAACAACAACCAAATTCTCAGTGCAATCTATGAGAACCTCTCACCAATGCTCAACCAGGCGGTCCGCTCTATTCGCTTCAATGCCAGCCAGCTCGACAAGCGAGCGAAAAACTACGCCTACCTCTGTGAAGCTCTTGAGAATGGCCAAACTGACTTAGCCGTTGCCCTGGTTATGGTCACCCTCTCCACCCTTGAGCACAAAGTACTCGACCAATACCCCGAGGAACAACAAAGCGCTTCGTACGCGTGATTGTGATATACTCGCAACCATGAATCCAATCATTGAACTCTCCCACGCCACCGTCCAGCGCCTCGGCCAACCCATTTTGAATGACGTCTCTTTCTGTGTCTATGAGAATCAACACGTTGCGATCATCGGCCCGAATGGGGCGGGCAAATCAACGCTCGTTCAAACCTTCAGTATGGAAGTGCATCCGCTCTATTCACCCGATTTTAAACGAATTCTATTTAGCCAATCACGGTGGGAAATTCTTGAATTACGTAAACACCTTGGAATTGTCTCTGCAAGCCTGCAGTACCTATGCACCTCCACCTACAAAGCGTGGGAGATCGTCGTCAGCGGCTTCTTTAGCTCAATTGGGTTGGACTTTCACCATCAAGTTGAAGAGAAACACATTCAGCGCGCCACCGAAGTAATGGAGCGCTATGGAATACTCTGGTTGTGGGAGAAGCAGATGAACCGCCTCTCCAGCGGTGAAGCACGACGCGTCCTTCTCGCCCGAGCCTCTGTGCATGAACCTGAAGTAATGCTCCTTGATGAAGCAAGCACTGCGTTAGACTTCCCCAGTCGCCGTGCCTATCGAAATCTTTTAGAGCAACTTAATCGTGAGGGCAAAACGATCATCCTAGCTACCCATGAGCTCAGTGAAATCATTCCCGCCATCAACCGAGTTGTTGTGATGAAGCACGGGACTATCGTCGCCGATGGCCCAAAAGAAACAATCCTTACTGAAGAGCTCTTAAGTGAAGTATACGAGGCACCAATTTACCTCGATTGTCGCGATGGCCTCTATTCAGTGTGGTCTTAATAAGTGCCTTCAGTGTATACTGAACGAAAGATTTACAAAGCGAGGGGATCTTATGAAGCGTTGTTCAATTATTATTCATAGCGTCAGTGGCAACTGTTATATCATTGGAAATTATCTTAAAGAGTTAATGGCTGAGCGAAATGTTGACGCCCGCCTCTACCGAGTTGATGACCCTGATCTCCACATTTGGGCAAACACCCAGGAGACAACCAATGAATACTACGAAGACATTAGTGAGCTCCCCCTTGTCGGTGACTCAACCCTCCATAAGAGCGATATGATCATCCTTGGCGGTCCTACCCGCTTTGGAAATATCTCAGCAGAGATGAAAACCTTCCTCGACACGACCCTGCCGTTAAGCAAGGACAAGAGCTTAGAGACTAAGTTCTTTGCGTGTTTCACCAGCTGCTCCAACTCAACGTGCGAAGGCGCGCATACCCTCAATGCCCTTATTTACTGGGCGCAATCGATGGGCATGCTCCACATCCCCTTCGGTGTCCATGATGAGTTAGAGTTCAGCGACCAACCCGTTTCAGGTATTGTCCACTTAGCAGGAAAAGGTGATTCAATTCGCCCCGGCGATCGCCTTGGAAGCGAGCTTGAAGTCTACGCAGATATCTTAGCAGCGTACATTCAAGAGGATTAATCCTTACTGAAGAAATGCCTCACCTTGTGCAGGACGCGGCCAAGCAGGTTCTTCCCATAGCGCACCTTGTAATCTCGAGTGGCGCTTTGGATGGATACCTCTTGGCTGCCGCTCATGTGCTTTAGATTGTCCCAGTGACGGACGATCCACATGTAGAGGTCAGCTTCAGTATTTCCTGGGAAGGAAAGCAGGACCTCCTGCCTCCGCACTTCAGCGATAATTGGCTGGTAGACGTTCTTATACCACGAGAGCGCCCCTTCTTTGAAGGAAATCTCCTCCTCACTACCCTCATTAAGGAAGTACTTATGCACAAGGATGTGGTTCACCAGCTCAGCGTATGAACCAGCGTTGGAGAAGACAATCTCATTCATCGGAAGATAGTCGGGGGCGTACTGCTCTAAGAAGCGCTTGCGTTCGTAGTAGACGACCCGCCGCCGAAGCTGCTTCATCGTTAAGCCCGCTTCAAGGGGGATTTGGCTATCGAGCTCGACAACCTCAGCATCGATGAACTCAACACCCTGGCTCTTGGCAACGGAGACTCGGTGATTCCCATCCCGAACAAAGTACCACTGTCCGAGTTTATACACTGAGATTGGTGGAAGAATAACGTACTTCTTCGTCGCTAGGTCAATTGAACGCCACCGTGATCGAAGGAGTTCTTTCTTTGGATAGAAGGCGAGGGAGAAGTCTTGATAGCGCCCTTCACTGCCGATGATATTCTTTACGGGAATCGTTCGCATTCCAAGGTACGTTTCGCCTTTGGGCTTAATGAGCTCGGTGACTGCGTAGAGGCTTAAGAGGTCGGAGTTCTTTCGCACTAAGGACGAGAGAAGTGCTTGGATCCGGCCCCGGCTCTTCGCTTTCTCAAAGTCTTCATTCGTTTGATTGGATAGATCAAGGACAACGTGAGACATCGCGCCCTCCTCCAAGTTGTTCGTCTTCCAAGAGGTAGTTCTTAAAAATATTAATCACCTTCGTCCGCTTAAAGGGGTGAATTCGGTTGGCGTTAAAGTCGACTAAGTGAACGTGGCCGTGAAGAAGGTACGTTGGCTTAAACCACTTCATAAAGAGGAGGAATGAGGAAAACCCTTTATGGGGGAGGTCGACACCATCACCGAGGCCAAGTGGGGGAGCGTGGGTTAGTAAAATATCCACGTACCGTCCTCGAACAAGTCTGTTGAAGATCAGGCGGGGAATCATCTTCACGATTCGTCCAAACATCTGGCGATTTGTAAACTGATGCTCGCCGTTGTTGTAGCGTATCGAGCCCCCTAGGCCGGCGATGATAAGATCATTGCGCTTATCATAGCGTACCCGCCCATCAACAAATTCCCCACCGAAGGGAGGAATACCGCCAAGCTGCTGAGTGTCTTGGTACGGGGGTTGGTTGTTTGAGATGTACTGATTCAGAAACTCTAAGTTGTGATTTCCAAAGACAAAGTAGAGGGGCTTATTAAGGGTGGAGATGATGAACTCATAGTACTTCAGCGGAAGATCCCCCGCTGAGAGGATGAGATCCACATCCCCGTAACGCGTAGAGGCGTGGTCGGAGTAGATGAGAGGATCGGTTTCATCACTGATACAAAGAATCTTCATAGTTATGTACTAGTATACCCACAATCAAGGGTGATGACTGCCCCAGTGAGGGCAGTATTTGTCGCCATGAAGAGTAGAGCATTGGCAACCTCGCTCGGTTTGACCATTCGATGTAGGAGAGCTCGCTCTTCAAAGATTCTCCGAATCTCATTCTTTTCATCCAAATACGGTGCTTCAATAAGACCCGGGGCGAGGGCGTTCACCCGAATGGCAGGAGCTAACTCTTGGGCGAGGCTTCGGGTGTAAGAGATGATTGCGCCTTTAGATGCGTCGTAGTGGGCTGTTAATCCAAAGGTCGGGACAAGGGCGTTGATCGAGGCGATGTTGATGATTGCGCTACCCGATTTCAATTTTGGAAGAAGTGCTTTGGTGAGGCGAAAGACTCCCGTGACGTTCACATCAAAGGTTTTGGTAAACTCACCTTCAGTAAGGTCCTTGGTAACATATGATGAAAAGATTCCGCTATTGTTGATCAAGAGGTCGAGGGAGGAAATCTTTTTACTCGCTTCTTCGATCGTTGAGGAATCTTGAAGATTTACGTGAATTGCTTGAACGGAGGTAGGGTACTCTGTTGCGAGGGTCTCTGCCCCTTCTTTATTGGTGTGATACCCGAGGTAGACATACCACCCTTCTT
>JBBADN010000116.1:0-4746 GCA_041656455.1 Sphaerochaeta sp.
AAGCTCTTGGGCTTGAAGAGCGTACGCCTCTTTTAGATTTTTCACTGGATAGGAGGCTAAGACGTAGACTGTCCCGTCAGCAGCTACCCATCGATCGACGATCGTAACTCCCCTTAGGGCGATATTCACCGTCTGAACGGAGAGGTTTTGAAGGACTTCGAGGATTTGTTTCGTTCGAAGGGTCTCACCCGCCTCTTCAATGAAGCTAATCACCGATTCATCGATATTCGTCTCGGCCCACCGCCCGATCATATCCTTCGCCGCTGATTCAGCGCGGAGCGTTGATAACGCCTCCGTCGACTGTTTTGCTGAGGCGACGGCGTAGTGCGTTGAGCGGGTAGACTTTGGAATATGCGTCGTCCAATACGGCGAACCATCAGGATTAAACGCTGGCGTGGTAGCACAGGAGATTAGCACTAGCGCTACACTAAAGATGATGAGTATTTTTTTCATCGCTTACTTTCCTCGAAGGAGCGCTGCAAACGCCTCTTTCATTTTCGCATTTGCCGCATCAGCAGCAGCACTGGGGGAGAATGTTTCAGCAAGCGCTTCTGAAGCGGGTTCAAAGAACGTTTGGACGTTTTCTAAGGGAATCGAAGAGAGGACCCAGACACCCCCATCAAGATCGACCCAGTGGTCTTCGGTGGTGACCCCCATCAGTGTTGCCATCGCAACTTGGCGGCTGATCACTTCCATCGAATCGAGAGCTTGGCGGTCACTGCCACTGCCAGCGTCATTTAAGTACGTGATGACGACTTCTTCAACGTTGGTGGAGACCCACCCAGCGATCTTATTCTTCGCCTCAGCTTCAGCTCGCTTCATTGAGTTTTGCTGGTTGCTTAAGAGGCCATATCCGTTTTCAAAGTGCTTATCCGCCGCAGTTGGGGTTTGATACACCCACGCTGGTTGAGGAACTCCTTCAGCTCCAACGATCACCGTCCCGCGTGCTGAGGGAGCTTTGCTGGTTGCACACGAAATCATGAACGCTCCGATAACCACCACTGCAATAATTACTACTACTTTTTTCATTGACTCCTCCATCTATTCAATCATTCGCCCAAGAGCGCCATGAATGTTTCACGTCCTAATTCCAACGCCCGCTGCAATGCTTTATTCGCTGCGGCGCGTTGCTCCATTGCCGTAATCCGTTCGCTGACGGTAAAGGATTGAATCACATCTAAGCCGTGCTCTACTGAAGCCGTGAGGGTGTAGCGTTCATACGCATAGGGACTCCCACTGAGCGCCTCGGCTTCAGAATCATAGGTTATGGTTAATACATACTCCCCGCTGCCCCGTTCAAAGCCCAAATCACTGAGGGTATTGATGAAGCCAGCTTTGAGGACTTCAGCTCCACTCGATCCGTGGACAACGACGTCAACTCTAATTGCTGAAGCAAGGCGGCGAAGCTCGCTTTGAAGATCGAGGGCGAATGCTCGAGTCGACTCTTTGGTGAGAACCCATACGCGATTAGCCAACGCATCGGCTTCAACGGCGAGTGGGTAGGCACTGAGGAGATTGCTGTACTGCATAAGGGGGTCACCACTGAGGCGAGAGCGGATCCGCTGAATCTCTTGGCTCAACTCATGTATCTGCTGGCGATACAGCTTGGTGGTAGCAATTCGATCAAGGGCGAGGCGAACATACCACCGGCTATCACCAACCTGGGCGGAGGAAATAACTTCACTGCCAAAGACGTTCTCGACCGAAGATGAGATTGAGCCGAGCTCAAAGAATTCTTCATAGAATGTTCCGTCGGTTGAATCACTACTGGTGATCAAAAGATTAGATTCAACAGACGAGGAGAAAACGTAGGCAAGGTTTGTTCGGGCGTTCTCGATGGCCCCTTCATACGATGAGCCACTGCCGATGACGATGAGGTACTTTTCTTCAGGATAGTGCGCATCGTACGGCTGGGTAATCCACGACGGTGAACTATCACCCACACTCACACAAGAGACGAGAAGAGGTATTACAAGGAAGAGTACCGTCCATCTTCTCATTCGATTATCCTCAGAGGGAGTAGCGCGCCTGCTGAATCATTTTCTTAACCGTCTCTTCCCCAACCCATACTTTGCGGTTCGTTTCGATATCGATTAATTCGGCGGCGACGTAGTAGGTGCGAACTCGGGTATTTCCCCGCTGGTCTAAGACACTGCGCACCGAGCCTTGAAGGAGGTAGTCAGCCCCAATCTCTCGCCCAAGGGCTTTGGCGGTCTCTTCACTAGCAAAGTACTGCTGCTCTTCCCGTTCTTGGCGTACTGAAGCCCGAAACGCTTGGTCGGCAACTAGATCCACTGAGCCCGAGTTGATCAACTCGATCTCATAGCGCTTGGCGATGATGGCAGTATCGATGTGCTCGCTGGAGCGGTTGATAAACGTTCCAACGATGACGACGGGGTTCTTGCCGGCGTGCTTCATTCGAAATTGGGTTATCCACCCACTTTTGAGGGAGGAGGCGACAAGGGCCTCACTGACTTGACGAATATCAGTGTCGTTCCAATTACCACTGAGATCAAGATCGCGGTCACTGGCGAGGCGAGTCACTGAGTAGGAGCTCTGACACCCAGTGAGGGCAAAAACCATAACGATGAGGATTACCCCTATTCCAATTCGGCGCATAGCAATCTCCTTCGCCCAAAGTGTAACAGATGTACCTCTCATTGGATAGAATCCTATCCATCGATTGCACCGTGAGCCGTGCGGTGGTACAGTTGGGCGTAAGGAGGATGGATGAAAAGAGCCGCCGTTGTAATCATACTCGCTATCCTCTGCACCGCTTGCGCCTCCTACATCGACCTCTCATCCACCGAGGCGTACCTTCGCCGTGGGGAGTACGGCCAGGCGTACCAATCCCTCCAGCAAAAAAGTGGTCATCTGATCAATGCGCAAGGGCCCCTCATCGCCAGCTACGACCTCGGTCTCCTCGCCCATTTTAATGGCGACTGGAGTCACTCCAATGAACTCCTCAGCGACGCTGATCGGCGAATCCAAGAGGCGTACACAAAATCGATTACTGCTAATATCGCTTCGCTGTTAATCAACGATAATACAATCGAATACGGAGGTGAGGAGTATGAGAGTATCTACCTCAATCTTTTTAAAGCGTTGAACTACCTCCACCTCAACGAAGAAGAGTCCGCCCTTGTAGAGCTTAGGCGCCTCATTGAAAAACAAAGCCTTCTTCAAGACGCCTATGAAGTTCAAAGCCAGGCGCTTACTCGCTACGCGAGGGCAAACAATATCAGAGCTGAAGCTCCTCTCGTTCAAGCCACCTCATTTACAACAAGCGCCCTAGCGAATTACCTCACTGCAGTCGTGGCAGACGCCCTCAATGAATCATCTACTGCTGAATACGCTATCCAACAGATAACCCACGCCTTTGAAAGTCAGCCTACCCTCTACCCTTTTCCCCTTCCCAAAAACCTCGTCCCAAGCCACCAAACGGACTTAGTTCACCTCATCGCCTTAAGTGGTCGTTCGCCAATAAAGCAAGAACGAACTGAGTACCTCGGCGTCTCATATGACAACTACGTGAAGATCGCCTACCCCATCCTGATCGCCCGCCCTTCAGCAATTACCACTGTCCGTGTTCGCGTCGATGGAAAGGTCGCAACAACCCTTGAGCGCATTGAATCCCTTAGCACTGTTGCAGCGAAGACCTTTGAAGCAAAGAGTGAGCTTCTGTACTCAAAGGCAACGATGCGGGCGTTTTCTAAAGCCCTTGGTATTGGAATCTGGGATGCTACCACAACTGATGAGTACGGTCAGCAAAGTTTATTAGGCGAACTTGTCAGCTTAATCTTCCGGGTCAGCCGGGAGGTCAGTGAGTCAGCGGACCTTCGTTCCACTCACTTTCTTCCTGCCCAAGCGTGGGTAGGAACCATCCCCATCACAAAAGCAGCTCACATCATTGAGTTTGAATACCTCAACCGCTCAAACAGCGTTATTCACACCGAGCGCTTTGTTCGAACATTCGATCCAACTAAACTGACAATTCTTGAGTCGTATAGTCCGCTTTAAGCATCCAGCGCTTCATCATCTTCAATCTGCTCAGTGATGTAGGCGTAGAGGTTCTCGGGAACTGAATCGTGGAGTCTGAATTGAACGTTCACGACGGGTAGGACAGCCCCTTTATCATTTTTGCGGGTGCTTTGTTCATCGATGATGTATTCCATGTGTCCGAGGTAGTAGTGCGCCGATCCTTCATCATCACTCTTTTTAATAAAAAGGAGCTTCTTCATTGCTGGATTACGAATACCGATCATCTCTTTTGAATCAATCCGCACGTTTGTTCGACTCTGCCAAGCGAAGTGCTCGGCATCGATGAATTGGTCGTCATAGGCAATCGAAGAATCGATTGATTCATGCTTATGGTAGGTGACAAAGATTGGACACGTCTTTTTCACATAGTCGACTTTGTACCCAAAGATTGTGTTGTACTCATCACGCTCCCACCCAAGAAGGCGGCTCACCTCTTTTCGATCGTATTTCTCATAGCGAACGAAGTCGTACTCTTCACGCTTCTCGGCAAAGCGAAGGGTGTAATTCATCGAACTGAGTTCTAAGAGCTCGATCACTTCACTACGATACTGGGAGTTCTGTAATAACTCATGAAACGCTGAAGTGATCGAAAACACTCCACCTTCTTCTTCGATGTAGGAAATATTACCAAATGAAGCCCTATCCTTGGGCTGAGTATAGGAATTCTGCAAGACTCGAAGGGCCGATTTCACTGATTCCTCACTG
>JBBADN010000117.1:0-4689 GCA_041656455.1 Sphaerochaeta sp.
TGCTTCACTATCCCAACACACCGAGGGGGAATCCACAAAGAAGGCACTCCTTGCTACCGTGAAGGGGGACGTCCACGATATCGGTAAGAACATGGTTGGTTTAGTCCTCAGCTGTAACGGCTTTGAGGTGATCGACCTCGGGGTGATGGTCGATGAAGAGACGATTCTCAAGGCAGCAATAGAGCACAACGTTGACCTTGTTGGGCTTTCTGGCCTTATCACCCCCTCACTGAAAGAGATGGCTCGCGTGATCGCCCTCTTTGATGAGCATAGCCTTAATATTCCCATCTTCGTTGGAGGGGCAACAACAAGTGAGCTGCATACTGCCTTAAAGCTTAATCCATTATCACGAGCCCCGGTTATTCAAACAAAGGACGCCAGTGCGATGGCCCTAACCGCCGTTGAGATCTTAGGAAGTCAGGGCCAAGAGCGGCTTGGGGAAATCCACACCCACTACGAGGAGCTTCGCGTTGCTCAACAGCCAGCGAAAGAATCTCCCAAACCCGGAAAAGCCCACCCTATTATCAAAAAGACTCATGGGATGAGGGCTAAAGAAACAGGAATCTTTGTTACCAAAGAGTTCACCCTTTCTTCGCTCGTCTCAAAGATTAACTGGCGGATGTACGCCCAAGGGTGGGGAGTGAAGTACGACAGTGAAGAGGGCAGGCGCGTTATTAGTGAAGCTCAAGAACTCCTCAAGCACCCCGATGTTGTTGCTTCCTTTGAAAAAGGAATGAAGATTATCTGGGCGATGATGGACGTAGAAAGTGACGATTCAACGATGAGCGTTGGTAAGCACGTCTTTTACTTCCTCCGGGATGAAGAACGTGGTCTAAGCCTTTCTGATATGATCGCTCCTACAGACAGTGTGGGCTTCTTCGTTGCTACCTCGGGCCTCGATCTGAAAAATATCCTCACCGATGATCCGTTCCGGACGCTTAGTTTGAAGCTCCTCGCCGACCGCCTCGCTGAAGTCCTTGCCCAAGAGGCGCAAGCGCTCATCGCTAATCTATGGGTTGAAAAACCAACAGCGATCATTCGCCCCGCAATTGGGTATCCAGCTTGGAGTGACCATAGTGAGAAGAAGACGCTCTTTGAGCTCTTATGCGTCGAAGAGATTTCCCTTAGTTCAAGCTATGCGATGGATCCCCCATCCTCGGTGTGTGGGGCCGTCATTGGTGGAAAGGGGGTGAAGTATTTCACCGTCAATGCGGTGAGCCAAACCCAGCTTAGCCAGTACGCGAAGAGAAAAGGGATGAGCGAGAGCTATCTTGCTTCCTTTCTTGGGGATATGGGATACTGAGTTATGCGTGTTCCACAAATCATTGCCAATGCAGCAAAGCCCCTCTTTACCTTTGAGCTCGTTCCTCCACTGAAGGGGCGAACCATCGAGCCGTTAATGGCGAATATCCGCACCTTGATGGAGTACGACCCCGCCTACATCAACGTGACGAACCACCAAGCGGAGGTTGTTTACTTAGAACGAGAGGATGGCTTACTTCACCGTAAAACGGTGCGCAAGCGCCCAGGAACAACCGCCCTCGCCGCCCTCATTCAACACACCTTCGACGTTCCAACGGTAGCTCACTTAATCTGTGGCGGGATGAGCCGCAATCAATTAGAGGATACCCTCATCGAGCTCCACTTCCTTGGCATTGAGAACATTCTCGCCCTTCGAGGTGACCCGCCTGCGGGGGAGAAGCGCTTTGTTCCGATGAGTGATGGACACACCTACTCTAGTGAGCTCGTTGAGCAGATCATCAAATTAAACAACGGCGAATACCTCGACTCCTCAGCTGAAGAGGCTACCCGCTTTTCAATTGGAGTAGCAGGGTATCCAGAGAAACACGCTGAAGCGCTAAACCTCACTACCGACTTACTAAACTTAAAGAAGAAGGTTGATGCAGGGGCTCAGTACATCGTCACCCAGATGTTCTTCGATAATGCGAAGTACTTCGCCTTTGTTGAGGCGTGCCGGGCGATTGGGATCACCGTCCCGATCATCCCGGGTCTTAAACCCCTCGCTTCAAAGCGCGACTTAGCCCTTATTCCCCAAACGTTCCACGTCGATCTTCCTGAAGATTTGACGAAGGAGTTAGAATCTGTTACGACCAATCGGGCAATTACTGAGATCGGAATTGAGTGGGCGATTGAGCAATCGAAAGAGCTTTATAAAGCGAATGTTCCGGCAATTCACTACTACACCCTCGGCAAAGCCGATAGTGTAGCAAGAATCGTAGAGGCAGTCTTCTAACGACTCTTCGTCACTCCAACCTTAGGACACGTTGCTTCTTCGGGGCACTTTGAACAGAAGGGACTGACTGAGGTGCAAATCACCTGTCCATAGCGGACCAACAGCTCGTTTAGCGGAATCCAAAAGCGCTTGGGCATCACTTCCATTAACGCTTTCTCACTCTCTTCGGGAGTCTTCGTTGCAATCCATCCAAGGCGATTGGCGATTTGGTGGACGTGACAATCGACACAGATCGCTTCAATACCAAAGCCTAAGTTTAAGGTGAGGTTCGCTGTTTTAATGCCAACCCCGGGTAATTTCATGAGTTCTTCCTGGTTATTTGGAACAACTCCACCGTACTCATCGATGAGCTGTTGGCTAATGGAGCGAATCGTTTTTGCCTTTGTTTTATAGAACCCCGCTGGGTAGATGAGCTCTTGAATCTCCTCTTCTGTTAATTCGAGCATTTCATACGGGGTCTTCGCCCGAGCAAAGAGCGTTTCACTTGAAGATAAGGTAACAGCATCTTTTGTTCGAAGGGAGATGATTGTGGCGATAAGAACCCGAAACGGATCATCATGCTTTTCAGCAATTAATGAGACTGAAGGAAGGATCGTCCCCTGTGCTTCAAGGGCTAATCGAAAGCGCTGAAAGAGGTCATCCCAATAGTGTTCATCCATGGCTATGAGCTACCATAGGTTGAAAGAAATGGCAAGTCATTCTTTTGCAGCGAGGACTAGTTTTTGATGGTCGGAAGGGAGAACTCCATATTGTTTAAAGAACGCCCTTCGGAATGTTTGAGGGTTTGAATATCCACACGAGCGGGCGATTTGAGCGATCGTGAGTTGCGCTTCTTGGTAGAGGGAGAGCGAGCGATCGAGGCGGTACGACTCTAAGTATTGGGCGAAGGAGCTTTCCATACGGGAGAGCATAAAGTGATAGAGATAGCTCTCTTTTAATCCAAAATGATTGGCCATGTGGGAGAGGTTGAAGGCAGGATCACAGTACATCTCGCCAATATATGTTTCAATTTGATGAGCCAATAGGTCGTCAGCATCACTTCGGGTAGTGTTTATCCGGTGCGCTTGGGCGAGGAAGAAGTGCTTCGCCTCCTCAAATGTTTCAAAGGGGCTTTGGTAGAGGGGTAGCTTAAGAAGCTTACTCACTTTAATCGCTGAGGCGTAGAGGTCTTTAAGGAGGTTCCCTCGCTCCTGAGGGGCGAGGTTGCGCTGAGTAAAGTTTGTATGCTCAATGGTTGCAAGAAGCTCTTCGATGGGTTCGCGCTCACCTTTTAAGATTCCCTGAATTAATAAGCGTTCTTCATCACGCCCAAACTGGTACGGCTCGTGGTCGATTTGAAGGTCTTTGTACCGGCGCATAACACCAGAGGTGAGGGTAGGCTGGATTTCCAAACACTCATTGGAGAGGGAGAATATTTGAGCAAGGGTGGTTTTCTGGGAGCTTATTGCTAAGGAAGTTGTGGTGGGGACACTGGAGGAGAACTCACTCCAAAAGGCGTCAATTTGGCGTTCAAGGTGGCGCCCATCGGGATGCCAGATGAGAATCCACAGCGTGAAGGCCATATCCATGTAGAGGTAGTGATGAACTGCAAACGCTCGCTGGGCGTGTTTACCAGCAACGATTCGAGTGAAATCAATCTCCTTGTATTGTTTGGCCGAAAGAAGCTCTTGGGCGTCGTGAATCGTGATGTTGAGCATTTGGTACGTGTAGGTATCATCAAAAGAAATGTCTTTCTGGATTTGGTTGAGCATTACCTTGATCTCAGCGGGGCTCGTCATGCGGCCGTGGATGAGGCGCCGGAAGAAGGTGTCGGTAATAAAGGGGGCGAAGCCCGCCTCCCGGGTTTTATTCCGATCATCCTCAACAATTGAAGAGATATATTTAATTGCGTCTTCATAGGGGAGGGTCTTTCCCGCGAGACCGAGGACGTCATTCCATTTTCGGTGGGAGCGAAGGAGCACAATGAAGGAGATGAGGGCAAAGAGGAGGAAGACGATGACCGAGGCAATTGAAGCAATAACCCAGAGGGGGTTTAGCATCGCCCGTACTTCGCTAATCGGTAAGAGGGAGAAAAAGCGTAACCCCGTTACTGATGAAGTGGTGATGGAGAGAATATACTCTTTGCGGTGTATGTGAACTCGGTGCTGCCCATCAGGGTAGGAGCTTTCGACAGGCAGCGCTTCATTTTGGGTCGAGACGATAATTTCATTGTTTTGATCGATGATGTACGTTGCTAGGCCACCACTGGACTCTTGGTCTTCTAAGAGTTGGATGATTGACGTTGCATCAATAAGAAAGAGGACTTTACCTGCATTCGTAGCGGGGCTATTGAGGGGGAACGTTTGGGCGTAGGGAATAACAGGGTGAACTCGTCCTTGGATGCGAGCGTTGGTAAGAGGGAAGTATTTAAGCCAGAACGGGGAGGTGAGGTATTT
>JBBADN010000118.1:0-4678 GCA_041656455.1 Sphaerochaeta sp.
GTACTTTGATCGATCTCGTCGGTAAGGTGTTCTTGAAGAAACCATCGCCCTCTTCGGTCAATCGCGATTAACAAGACGGTGTGGTTGCCTTCGATGAGGAGGCGCTCAATGGTTTTTGCGCTCATAATTGACACTTCATGTTCAGCTGAGCGCCCACCGTAGATCAACGCAACGTTCATGTTAAGGCCTCCAAGATCGCTTCCTCTTCATCCCATGGGATCACCTGAGCACCACGGTTGATCGATTGCTCGTGGCCTTTTCCTAACAAGAGGATTACGTCGCCTTGATTTGACCGAGTAATTGCTTCAGCAATCGCTGCTTTTCGGTCAGGAATCTCTAAGACGAGGCACGCCTCATTGGTAATTCCCATTGTAATCATCGCAGTGATATCTTCAAGGTTTTCGAAGACGGGGTCTTCTTCGGTGATGATTACAATATCACTGTGATCACTGGCGATCTTACCTAAGAGGGGGCGCTTTGAGCGGTCTCGCCCCCCCGCCGAGCCCATCACGGTGATGATCTTTCCGGCGGGTTTTAATTTCGTAATAGAGCGAAAGAGCGCTTCATACGCCCCCACGGTGTGGGCGTAATCGATGAAGATCGTCCGCCCTTTGGCGTGTTCAATGCGCTGCATCCGCCCCTTTGGGCTTATGAGGTGAGGAAGGTGGGAAAGCAGCGTCACCGGTTCTTTTTTGGTTATTGCTGAGGCGGCGAGGAGGGCTTGTAAGGCGTTGGTGGCAAAGACGGCCAGGGGGTGCTTTAGAGTGAACGGTGAATCATCAAATATTCCATCGACGGTGTAGTCACTCTGCTCAGAGAGGGTGTATGGATACTCCCGTCCGAGGATGCAGCTCTTCTGATTCGGCCCAAGGGCAGCGAGGCAACGATCAAGTTCCTGGTTCTCCGTACTGGAGATGAAGATTCCCTCAGCTTTCAGTAACGAGAGAAGGGAGAGCTTTGTTTGAAGGTACGCTTCTTTTGAACCGTGAAACTCAAGATGGTCGCCACTGAGGGTGGTGATGATTCCAATATCAAAGTCCAGGCCTGCTAAACGGCTGTACTCACTACTTAAGGCGTGGCTCGTCGCCTCCAAAATGACGTAGGAAAGATTGTTTCGCTCACACTGCTGCAAGAACGGGTAGAGAAGATCAGCTTCGGGAGTTGAGACGCGGTACGGTGAAGGAATTTTCGCCGTCCCGTCATCGATTGTCGTAGTAGAAAAAAGACCTGCGGCGATCCCTTCACGTGTGAGGATTTGATAGAGGTACTCGGCAGTGCTACTCTTACCATCCGTTCCGCTGACTGCAATGAGCGTTAGAGAGCGCTGAGGGTAGTCGTAGAACGCGGCATTCATCAAGGCAAAGGCAAGGTGAGGGTTCGCCACCCGAATAATCCGTTGATCAGCCGTAGGCGGTGCATCTTCTTGAATGATCGCACACAGAGCGCCTTGAGCGAGCGCTTCTTGGACATACGTTGAACCATCACTGCTTTGGCCTTTAAAGGCGAAAAAGATTGAACCGGCACTACACTCCTTTGAATGGGTGCAGAGCTTCGTAACAGCCTCAGGTGATACTCCTACGGGAAGATCGAGGTTGGCTGAACGAAGGAGGGTAGCGAGACTTTTCATGGCTCCATCATATCAGCTTGAAAAGCAATAGCATAGCGCCTATGTTTTTGGTATGCTCTTCTTGGAGGGTTTTGTGCGCCACCTCATCTCGATCATTATTCTCTGTCTTCTCATACTCGTCCCCATCGCTGCCCAAAGTGAAACTCAGTCGATGTGGGCGTTTGGCGGGGTTCGCTTAGCGCTTAATAGTGATCCTGATTCATACTTAGGTAATCCAGCGTTTTTAGCCGAAGTTGACCGTAAGCCCCGCGCCTTCGTTGTTGCTGCTGGGTATGAAGGGTCTCCAAAGTTTTGGGAGTTTGATGAGCCGGCGGTGAGCCTTGGGCTCTCCTTTACCGCAGGGCGCCTCGCCTTTACGATCAGCAACACTTCATTTATTGAGCAGCAAGGAGTAGAGACGTACTCAGGGGTACGGACAAACCTCTTTCAATTTGACTGGGCTATTGGGCGAAAGACTTCATTTCTTGGTTTCCGAGCCCAAGTTGAAGCAGCTGCTGAGCGAAGGGATATGAGCTTTCGGCCTAATCTGATTTGGAGTGACTACCTCTTTGAAAGTAACTTTGGACGGTATGAGCCGATCGACCAAGGGGGGCTCATCTCCTTTGGGGTCTACTACCTCTTAGATTACTCGTGGATTAAGATGGCAGTCGTTTCAACGCACTTTGCCTCATCGGCAAGTGACGAGGCGCTGAACATCTCCTTTGATTCGCTCTTAAACTCACTGGGGTGGGGCCTCAGTGTTGAAACCCCGACGTACACCGAGCGTAATGAACTGCGCCTGGTGAAAGCCCGATTTGGCCTCGATTTTGCCAACCTCGGTTCAACAACTGAGCGAGAATTTCGCTTTGGGGCGTCGGTGACTCTTCAGCTCCTTCCGACGTACGATATCTCCCTCATCGTGGGCTATCGGGAGGCGAAAAATGACGCGACCGACTGGCTTGGCTTTGATGTGGAAGCGGGGTATCAAACCCAAGCCCTCGCTCTGAAGTTCAATACGCTGAAGATTGTCATTGGCTATGGCTTTCCAACGGCGTACTACACAAAGGGTGTAACATCGCTTAAGGCTAAAACTCTTATAGGCTTACGCTTGTTTCTCTGAGCGGCGTTTCCAACCTTGACACTCGGCGCCTTTGGTGGATATAGTCAAGCGTTAGAACATTAGAACCGGATAGGAGAAGGGAATATGTCAAAAGCACACCGTGGCAGTGGAATCCGTGATCAATACAAAAATGGCCGGGGTACCTGTCCAAAATGCAGCCGAACTGGTGTGAAGGTTCTCTATGAAGCAACCTTAGACGGGGAGAAAACGAAGGTTTGTAAGCCCTGTAACGCCAACCTCAAGAAACAAGCCTCCGCCTAAGGGTGTAGAGTACTTGAGTGAAAGGACTGTCCTCTTATCGGACGGTCTTTTTTTATGATACGCTGAAATCATGAATCTTCCATTTCGCCGAGCATTCTTTGTTGGAATAAAAGGCAGTGGGATGGCCCCCTTAGCCCTCCTCCTCCAGCGAGGTGGGTGGGTCGTTGAGGGGTGTGATGTCCCCGAGGTCTTTACTACCGATACCATGCTCAGTGAAGCGGGTATTGTTGTTCACCCAGGCTTTGATCAAGCCCACCTTACTGGCTCTTGGGATGTAGTGATTTACTCCAGCGCCTACTCATTAAAAACCCCAATTCTTCAGCGAGCAATAACCCAAAAGATTGATGTCTACTCCTACCCTGATTTCATCGCCTACCTATCAACACTAAGCCCAACCTACGCGGTTATTGGAACGCATGGAAAGACCACGACGATGGCGGTCACCGATCACCTTCTTCGCCCCGATGAGTCGTACTGGGCGATATATGGTTCACAGCTCATCAACGAGGAGATTCAAAAAAGTGACGAGTACCACTTTGGTATCGTTGAAGGGTGTGAGTACCAAGATCACTTTCTCCTCTATCACATCCAAGGATCTGTCCTGCTTTCAGTGGAGTGGGATCACCCCGATTACTTTCCCTCTCTTGAAGCGGTCTATGACTCCTTCAAGCAATTCGTTCTTCGCATCAAAGAAGGGGGATTCTTCCTCTATAACAACGACCAAGCTGGCTCGCGCCTCATCGGAGAGTGGGCAAAGCGTCAAAGAAAGGGTGTAAGAATTCGTAGTTTTGGCTTTGATGGGGAGAGTGACTATCCTATCGTCAATGAAGGGAAGAATTTCTACCGAGTAGGTAATCAACGCGTTGAGGTTGTTGTCTCAACCCCTGAGCTCGTCCTAGATCATATCGGCTCGCTCTTGTTTGCCGCCAATCTCACAAAAAAAGAAATAGGCTCTCCTTCCTTTACACAAGTAGGAGCCCGCCTGGCAACCTTTGGAGGAGTTAGGGGACGGTTGGAGTTCATGGGCGAAGAAGGTGGAGTCCGCTACTATGATGATTACGCCCACCACCCCAGTGAGATTGAGGTCTCCTTAGCTGAGCTTCGCAGTCGCTACCCTGATTCAAAGATTCTCGTCATCTTTGTTCCCCACACAGCGAGTCGAACCCACTCACTCCTAAAGGAGTTTGCTACTGCTCTTTCAAAAGCCGATTACCTCATCCTCCAACCTACCTTCGCCTCGGCGCGAGGTGATGATGAAGATGATCCTTTGGCCCTCTATTCAGCCCTTCAGCCACCGCTCGATTGTACCTACGCCGAAGATGATGAAGCGGTTTTTAAATCAGCTTCAGCGAGGTTGAAAGAAGGGTGGTTGTGTATTACGATGGGTGCGGGAAATAACCGAGGCCTTCATACCCGGTTTTTAAGGAGTAAACGGTGAAATCAATGACCGGCTACGGGTACGCTGAGCGTGTGAACCCCCAGTTTTCATTAAGCGTTGAAATTAAATCCTACAACAATCGATACCTTGATATCATCTGCAACCTCCCCCCATACCTCGGGGGCTTTGAGCTTGAACTGACGAATGCAATCAGTAGCGTCGCCGCCCGCGGGCGCGTTGAAATCGTTGTGAAGGTGAAGAACTTTACCAGCGATTCCACCCTCAGTGTTGATCAAGAGATCATTGAACGCCT
>JBBADN010000119.1:0-4656 GCA_041656455.1 Sphaerochaeta sp.
TCTTCAGCGCAGCCAAGACCACCAACGTGACGATAATCCCGAGCATAATATGGATGTAACGATTACCAACAGGGGGAGATTCATTCATAGGCCTACTATAGACTAGCTTGGATAAACCTGCAATATCTGGTACACCAGAGCTATGACCACGCCAAGCAAACTTGAGCAGATCCAAATCGTCCTTGTTGAGCCTCAAGATGGGGCAAATATCGGCTCAGTGTGCCGAGCGATGAAGACGATGGGCCTAAAGCACCTCGTCATCGTGGGAACGCGGGAGTACGCGGAAAACCGCGTTCGCACCCTCGCTCTTCACGCCAGTGATGTGTGGGAAAATCGTGTTACCTACCCAACATTGGAAGAAGCACTAAGCAGCAGTACCTATAGTGTTGCAGCAACCCGAAGACGGGGAAAGTTTCGTAAGTCCACCTTCCTTTCCCCTACTCAACTTGTTGTTAAGGTGAAAGACACTGAAGGGATTATCTCAATCGTCTTTGGCCGCGAGTCCGATGGATTAACCGACCGTGAAGTTGCCGCGTGCGCCCAAGTCGTAACGATCCCCACCAGTGAGGAATTTCCCTCCCTCAACCTCGCCCAGGCTGTTCAAATCATCGCTTTTACCCTTTTTGAGGCGAACCTAAGCCATCCCACCGGCCTTACCCCGATCACCCAAGGACGAGCCCAAGAAGCGAGTGACGCGTCAGTCGATGCCCTCGCGTCAATTGGATATTTCAAGCTCGAACAGGAAGAGCTTTGGACGCGGCGCTTCTTACGGGATGTGTTTACCCGAGCCTCCTTAAGCGAAGGCGAAGTTCAGAAGATGGAGAAGTTGTTTACCAAGATGGTTCGGATTAAACTCTACAAAGAGGAGGAACCAAAGAAATGAAGATTCACCCGTTCTTTGATCCAATGCCTCGCGTCGTTGCCCACCGCGGCGATAGCGGCAGCTTTCCTGAGAATACCCTCTTAGCGTTTGAATCTGCGGTGAAGATGAACGTTGATGTGATCGAAACGGATGTTCATATCAGCAGTGATGGGCACATCGTCATCTGGCACGACCCAACCCTCGATCGTAACACCAACGCAACTGGGCGAATTGAAGATCACACCCTCGCTGAATTAAAGAGCTTTGATGCGGGCTACACCTTCACCACCGATGGGGGAAAGAGCTTTCCCTTCCGAGGCCAAGGCGTTCAGCTAGCAACGCTTGCCGAGGCGCTGAAGGCGTTTCCCCACATGCGCTTCAACGTCGATTTAAAGAGCAAAGAGAGCCAAATCGTTGATGCATTTATTCAATTAATTACTGAGTTCAACGCCTTTGACCGAATCATCGGCGCCTCGTTTCATCTTAAGAACCTTAAAGAGTTGCGAAGAAAAGAGCCAAGGATTCAAACAAGCCTTACTACCTTAGAAGTCCTTCCCCTGTTAGCGAAGCAGAAGCTCGGCCTTCTTTCACCAAAGAAGCCGGAAAAACTAACTATTTTCCAAGTTCCCCCTAGTCAGTGGGGAATTGAAGTTATCACTCCCAATTTCATCGAAGTGATGCACCAGAGGGGTGCTATTATTCAAGTATGGACGATTAATGAAGCTGAAGAGATGAAACGCCTCTTAACAATGGGGGTCGATTCAATTATGACCGACCACCCATTAATAGCGATTGAGGTAGCGAAGGAACTGGGTCTGAGATGACCTCCTATCGCTCAATATCCTTAAAGTAATTGTACGTTGAAACTTTTAGTTCGCCACACGCCGCTTCATCACAGACGATGATCGCTTCTTTGTGCAACTGGAGCGTCGAGATCGGCCACGCTTGGGTCACTGGCCCTTCAATGGCAGCGTACAGAGCTTGCGCTTTTGATGCACCGTTGATGAGAATCACAACTTCTTGGGCGTCCATCACCGTCTTCACTCCAACGGTGAGGGCGTGTTTTGGAACGAGGTCGATGTTGTTCTCAAAGAAGCGGCTGTTGGCCTGACGGGTGTGCGGTGTTAAGACCATCGCCCGAGTTCGGCTATCAAAGGAGGAGAATGGCTCGTTAAAGGCGATGTGCCCATCCCCACCAACGCCTCCTAAGAAGAGGTGGATGCCTCCAACGCTCTTAATCTTTTCTTCGTAGCGAGCGCACTCGGCGTCGATATCTTTCGCCATACCATCAGGGATGTTGGTGTTCTTTTCTTGGATGTCGATATGGTTAAAGAAGTTTTCCCACATGAAGGTGTAGTAGCTCTGAGGGTGGCTGTGATCTAAGCCAACGTACTCATCCATGTTAAAGGTGATGACGTGTTTAAAAGAGACGTACTTCGCCTCATAGAGGGCGATGAGTTCTTTATACGTTCCTAAGGGGGATGAGCCAGTGGGAAGGCCTAAGACAAAGGGTCGATCTTCAGTGGGGTTGAAGGCATTAATTCGATCAGCGATGAACGTTGCTGTCCAGCGACTGAGGGAGGCGAAATCTTTTTGAATAACTACGCGCATTCTCTACTCCTTGTGAATTCATCATAGTAGGAAACCAACGGGTGAGCAACTCACTGGGCGTGACTGATAATTCCTCCAGCGAGGATAAGATCATCGCTGTAGATAACTAATGATTGACCGAGTGTTGCAGCTTTCACCCCATCGGTGAAATGTACGACAAGCGTTCCATCTTCTTTCTGGTGGGCAACTCCAGGCTTTGGTGCACCGGCGCTGCGAATCTTCGCACTCACTTCAATGGGTCCGTCGATCGTGGCCCTTCCCCCATAGACGATATTCGTTGCTTCAACGGTATACTGGATCGTTTCATCATCAAAACCTACGACAACCTCATTCGTTGGGGCGCGCAGTTCTAGGACATAAAGGGGTTTTTCAGCGGCGATGCCTAAGCCTTTACGCTGGCCGATCGTGTAGTGCCAGATTCCTTGGTGGGTCCCCAGGACCGTCCCTTCACGGGTGATAATCTTCCCTTCTTTATTTTCTACTTCCAGTAAGTCCGTGTAATCCCCATCGTAGAAGTCCTGACTTTCTTCTTTCTCACTGACGGCCAAGCCCGCCTCTCGGGCGAGGGCGCGGACTTCCTCTTTTGTTAATTCACCGAGGGGGAAAAGAATTCCACTGAGCTGCTCTTGGGTAAGGCGATGGAGGAAGTACGATTGGTCTTTCTTCTCATCCCGCGCTTTTCCTACTGCCCACCGGCTCCCAACTTGGACGATTCGGGCGTAGTGGCCAGTAGCGAACGTATCAAAAAGCAAGCCACTTTCTTTGGCGTAGTCGATCATCGCTCCGAACTTAATCTTTTGGTTACACCACACACACGGGTTGGGAGTTTTCCCATCGAGGTACTCTTCTTTGAAGTTTGAGAGAACGAGCTCTTCAAATTGATCACTGAGCTCAAGGGTGTGATGTTCAATGCCTAGGCGTTCACACGACGCTTTAATCCGGGCGATATCCTCGCTCTTATCAGGAGCAAAACAGGAAACTGAGCCAAGGGGGCGCTCGAGGTGGGCACGGTTTGACCAAATCGTCATCGTCACCCCGATTACCTCGTGTCCTTGCTTCTTTAATATGTAGGCGGCTGTGGTGGAATCAACACCCCCACTCATGCCGAGTAGTATACGCATACGCTCTCCTAGAAAAGCAAAACCGCCCTGGATCCCAAGGCGGTTTCGAACAGTCGAGGATGACGGGACTCGAACCCGCGATCTACGGCGTGACAGGCCGTCGCGATAACCAACTTCGCTACACCCTCAATGCAAGATGAAAGCTACACGATTGTGATTCTTTTGTCAACAACCTAAAAAATAAGGATAAAAACAAACCCCACCCCTAAAAAATATTCCTCCTAGACAATCAAATATGATCAAGTCCCCAAACCCTCTTATTGTCACACTATTCAGAGGCGCGTATACTTTTGGAATGGTGAAGAGTGATATCAAGCCCCTCGGGACACGTATATTAACAACAAAGCGGCTTCTTCTTCGACCTATTACCCTTGGTGATAGTGAGGCGATGTTTAGTTGGGCTAATGATGAAGAGGTCACGCGCTATATGCGTTTTGAGACTCACCACTCCCTCTCGCATACCCGTAAGATCATTAAGCAGTGGGTTTCACTTTACAAAGACCCGTATTACTTCCAGTGGGTCATTGTTGAGCAGAGTGAACAACGAGTAATTGGCTCAATTGGTCTTGAGGTTATTTCCTTTGGCGATAACCACGGTGAAGTTGGCTACTGCCTTAACCGGGAGTACTGGAATAAAGGGTACATTACCGAAACACTCGCTGAAGTTTTGCGTTTTGGCTTTGAAGATGCTGGTTTTAACCGTATTCAAGCGAGCCATTCAACGAACAATCCCGCCAGTGGAGCGGTGATGCTCAACGTTGGAATGATTCGTGAAGGCGGGCCGATGAAGGAGTATTACAAGAGCGCCCAGAGCGGATATCAAGATTCCTACCTCTATGCTCTCACTTCTAGCCAGTGGCGCCTCTTGCGCTGAGGATTAGGGGCTTTTATACTTTAAGGCAGGAGGATGCTATGCAAGCTTCAATTCTGCGCTTTTTTAGCCGTATTGCTAATCCATTCTTGGACACCCTCGCCAACGGTGCGAGTTTCCTCGGTGAAGAGACGTTTGTCATCGCAATCGTCCTCTTAGTCTTTTGGAATATCAGTAAGCAAAAAGGCTTT
>JBBADN010000120.1:0-4630 GCA_041656455.1 Sphaerochaeta sp.
TGGCAGTGGGGTAGCAAACCCAAAGCTTCTTGTCATCGGCGAAGGGCCGGGAAGTGAAGAAGATCAAAGCGGCGAAGCGTTTGTTGGGCGGGCGGGGAAGTACCTCGATACGTGGCTTTCAGCAATTGGCCTCAGTCGAACAAACGGGGTGTACATCACCAATATCGTTAAGTGTCGCCCCCCGAACAACCGCGATCCCCAAAGCGATGAGATCGAGGCGTGCCTGCCGTACCTGAAGCGGCAAATCCAGCTCCTT
Source organism: Sphaerochaeta sp. (assembly GCA_041656455.1). Classification (GTDB taxonomy): domain Bacteria; phylum Spirochaetota; class Spirochaetia; order Sphaerochaetales; family Sphaerochaetaceae; genus Sphaerochaeta. Next base: position 257 of record JBBADN010000120.1, read on the forward strand.
AATCCTCAAGTCATTCTCCTGCTCGGAAAAGTTGCCGCGAACACCCTCCTTGGGCGAAATGATACCCTCTCCTCGATGAGGGGGGCGTTCCATCGAATCGATGGAATTCCCACCCTTGTAACGTACCACCCCGCCGCGGTGCTCCGCGACCAAGGGCACAAGCGAGCGGTGTGGGAGGACTTAAAGAAAATTGCTGCGTTCTTGAACATCGCCCTCCCTGGGAGGTCGTAATGGCAGCCTTTGTCGATGTCCTCCTTGATCTTCCCTTAAAGCAGCGCTTCACCTACGCAGTCCCTGAAGCGTTGAGGGAAGAAGCCCTCGTTGGACGAAGGGCGATTGTTCCGTTTAGGAATCGGGAGCTCACTGCCTACATCGTCACCGAAAAGGACCACGATGACTCGTCTTTTGAGATTAAGCCGCTGAAGCGGATGATCGATACCGAACCGATCTTCAACGATGAGATTATCCAGCTTGCTGAGTGGATCAGTCGCTTCTACCTCTGCTCGGAAGGGGAGGCGATCGCCCTCATCATCCCCGGCGGGCGGCGGGACTCGGCGCTACCCGCCCTTGATCAAGAAGAGGCGTTAAGTGTCGAGCGCATTGAGCAGCTCAGTAGGGAGCAAGAGGCTGCCTTAGAGACGATCCTCACCTCTGATAAGAGAATCTTCTACCTCCACGGAGTTACTGGCAGTGGAAAGAGTGAAGTCTACCTCCGCGCTGCTGAAGCGGTCATCGCTGAGGGAAAGAGTGTGATCTACCTCGTTCCAGAAATTACCCTTACCCATCAGCTTGCAACGTTAGTGGCCAAGCGCTTTGAAAACCGAGTGGCAATTCTCCACTCCGCCCTTACCCCGAGTCAGCGCTTGAAAGAGTGGCGAAAGATTCTCCGCGGGGAGGTCGACCTCGCCATCGGGGCACGCAGCGCCGTCTTCGCACCTTTTACGAACCTTGGCTTAATCATCATCGACGAGGAGCATGAGAATAGTTATAAGAGCGGGAATACCCCCCGCTACCACGCCCGCCAAGTAGGCCAACACCGAGCTCAAATTTCCAACGCTCGCCTCATCATGGGTAGTGCCACCCCAAGCTTAGAGGCGTACTACCTCATGAACAAAGCCCATGCGATCATCCCGCTTCGCTTAGAGCAGCGCGTCGCCGGTGGCGTCTTACCGACGATTGAAGTCGTTCACCTTGGTGGGGAGAAGCACTCTCTCAGTGAGCGATTGATCGCCTTAATGAAAGAGACGCTGAAGGCGAAGAAGCAAGTCATCCTCTTTTTAAATCGCCGCGGCTTTTCCTACTACTTCCACTGCCAAAGCTGTGGCTATGAGCTCCAGTGCCCCCACTGTGCAGTGTCGCTGACGTACCATAAAGGCAAAGGGCGGCTACGGTGTCACTACTGTGGCTACACCCAACGGCCAATCACTTCGTGTCCCGAGTGTCACTCCTTGGATGTTGGCTATAGTGGCTATGGGACGGAGATGGTTGAAGAAGAGGTTCGTAGTCTCTTTCCCTCGGCAACGATTGAGCGCCTCGATACCGATACTGCCCAAAAGAAGGGGCACATCCAAGCACTGTTAGATCGCTTTAAAAATGGAGAGACGGATATCCTCTTAGGAACCCAGATGGTTGCAAAAGGGTTGAACTTCCCCCACGTTGAGCTTGTAGGCATCGTCTTAGCGGATAGCGGGATGCACATTCCCGATTTTCGCGCCCAAGAACGGACCTTCAGTCTCCTTGTTCAAGTCGCAGGACGGGCAGGGCGATACAACGACCGCGGACGGGTGGTCATTCAAACGTTCCACCCCGATAACCCGGCGATCGTTCACGCCCAGAGTGGTGATATACCGGCGTTCTATGAAGGGGAGCTCCTCGCCCGAAAAGAGACGAGTTTTCCCCCGTACACTCGCCTTATTAACCTTACCGTTCGAGGGCGAAACCGCGATACCGTTACCGCTGAGGTAGAAACCCTCCGCTCGATCTTCGAGCAGCTGCGAACAAAGGATGGACCCGCCCTCCTTGTTGCCAGTGAGTGTCCCATTGAAAAGATCGCTTCAAACTGGCGCTTTCACCTCCTCATCAGTGGTCAAAGCGCCAGTCAAACCCACCACCTCGTCTCCACCGCGCTGCAGGCGTACACCCCGCCATCGTCAATCTACCTTGAGATTGATATTGACCCATTATCGCTGATGTAACTCTTACGAATTACCAAAGCCTCTTTTATACTTTGAAACAGGAGGACGCGCTATGACTACGATGCCGGTACTCTTTGTTGGTCATGGATCGCCGATGAATGCGATCGAAGATAATGACTATACCCGCTCTTGGAAGAAAATCGCCACGCACATTCCAAAGCCCGAGGCGATTCTTAGTATTTCGGCTCACTGGTTCACCCGCGGAACGCGAATCATGAACGAGGCGTTTCCGAAGACCGTCTACGACATGTACGGCTTTCCCCCTGAGCTCTATCAAGTCGTCTACAATGCCCCAGGTTCGCCGTACTACGCCGAGGTGGTAAAAAGCCTGATCTCAACGAAAACGACGTATGACTCATCGTGGGGGATCGACCACGGCACGTGGTCGGTACTCGTGCACATGTTCCCCAATAAAGAGATTCCTCTCTTTCAACTCTCGATCGACGCCACCGCTCCGCCAATTGTTCACTATACGATCGGTCAAGAGATCCAAGCGCTGCGCGAGCAAGGGGTGTTGATCATGGGCAGTGGGAACATCGTCCACAACCTACGACTCGTCGATTGGCACAACCCCACCAAGGGCTTTGACTGGGCGTATGAGTTTGACCAGTTTGTGTATGAGAACGTCGTTAATAAAACCCACCGCCCGATTATCAACTACGAAGAGCAGGGAAAGATTGCATCCCTCGCGGTTCCTACCCCCGACCACTACTACCCATTGCTTTACGTCTTAGGATCGAGTCGAAACGAAGATTCCATTACAGTGTACAACCGTTCGTGTGTGATGGGATCGCTGACGATGACGAGCTACCTCTTTTCAGCTGAGTGAATGTTGACGATATGAAGGCCATCTCGCTATCATGAAAGAACGATGTTAGATATATATACGTTGGGCGAAGAAGTCCTCACTGAGCGAGCTAAGCCCGTAAAGACATTTGATAGTGCCCTCGGCATCCTCGTTGATGCGATGTTTGAAACGATGGAAGAAGCTGATGGGGTTGGCTTAGCCGCCCCCCAAGTCGGTGTTTCCCAGCGCCTCTTCGTTATAGACGTGCGTGATGGAAAGCAGTGGACGTTCATTAACCCTGAGATCATCGCCACCAGTGAAGAGTGCGAGAGCGCTGAAGAAGGGTGTCTCTCCATCCCCGGGGTCTTTAGTGACGTCTCCCGCGCCGCCCGAGTTACCGTCCAAGCCCAGAATCTCCAAGGTAAACCGTTCACCGTTGAAGCAGAAGGGCTCTTTGCCCGGGCCATCCAACACGAACTCGATCACCTCAATGGAGTCTTGTTCATCGATCGTCTCGATAAAGAGGAGCACGATCGCGCTGTGAAAAGCTTCGAGCGCTTGAACAAGAAGAGGAGAAGTCGTGCGTGAGGATTCTCTTTGCCGGCAGTAGTGCGATCGCGGTTCCTACCTTAAAAGCGGTAGCGGCCCACTACGACGTCGCCGCTGTGTTAACCAATGAACCAAAGCCTGGTAGGCGAGGTAAAACCTTACTACCGACTCCCGTTGAAGAGGCTGCGGTTGACCTGAATATTCCCGTCCTTCGCTTTGATCGCCTCGGTAAAGATGCCCGCGAAGCGGTTCTTCCCTATGGGTGTGATACCCTCCTATGCTTCGCCTATGGACGAATCTTCGGCCCAAAGTTCTTAGCCCTCTTTTCCAATGAAGCGCTGAACATCCACCCCTCGCTCCTGCCTCAGTTTCGGGGGCCCACCCCAATTCAAGGGGCAATTCTTAATCAATGCACCGAAAGTGGCATCACAATCCAACGCCTTGCGTTGGGAATGGATGAAGGGGACATTCTCGTTTCACAGAAATTTCCTTTAATGGGGGATGAGACCAATGAAAGCCTCAGTAAATACGTCCAGGAGCACGCTGGCCAATTAGCTATTACTGGCCTTAATCAAATTAAAGGACAGACAGCAGTATTCAAATCCCAAGAAGGGGAGGCGACGTACACGACACTCTTAACCGCTGATGACGCGATTCTCGATTTCACCAAAGACGCCCAGAGTCTCCACGCCGAGGTTCGCTCGTTCACTCCGTGGCCAAAGGCGCGCTGCACGTATAACGGTCAGAGCTTGATGCTCACAAAAGTGTGGGGGAAGGTGAGTGACCTCGGCAGTGAAGAGGTCGAACCCGGCCGCGTTCTTGGCAGTGATAAAGAGAAAGGAA
>JBBADN010000121.1:0-4613 GCA_041656455.1 Sphaerochaeta sp.
CCCGGGGTGAGTGAGATGGCCAGTGTTCGCGTATGTTTGCTCTTAGGATCAAACATTGAACCGATGAAGAATCTTCCTAAAGCGCTGGGGCTTCTTGCCAAAGAAGTTGTGATCCTCAAACGATCGAGCGTGTGGGAATCAACAGCGATCGGCAGTGATGGACCTGACTTCCTCAACGCAGCCCTCCTTATTGAAACCACCCTCACTTCTGAGGCGTTGAAAAAGAATATTCTTGCTCCTATTGAGCAATCGTTGGGACGGGTTCGTAGTAGTGATAAGAACGCCCCCCGAACGATTGATATTGATATTGTCATGTATGATGAAGTGGTGGTGGACGATGAGCTTACTGACTATGAGCACATTCGCCTGCCAGTGAGTGAAGTAGTCGAGCGTGTTCCTCGCCCAGATCCTATTACCCTCAAACACGTTCCCCTAACACTATGGAGGATCGGATGATTACTACCAAACACGTCTATGACGGAATAACAAGAGAGGATGGAGTGTGTTTCCTTGTTGACCGCCTCTGGCCCCGAGGAATGAAGAAAGAGCGCCTTGAAGGAGTAACGTGGCTAAAAGAACTAGGCCCTTCCACTGAGCTCAGGCACTGGTTTGACCACGATGAAGCAAAGTGGGCGGAGTTTAAAACTCGTTACTATGCTGAACTTGATGAGAAAAAGGACGTTCTTGCCCCTATCATTGAAGCGAATCGAGCAGGAAATGTGACCCTCCTCTTTGCCACAAAAGAGCTCAAGCACAACAACGCCGTTGCCCTTAAAGAGTACTTAGAGCAATAAAAAACAGGCCACCTTTCGGTGACCTGAACGGTGTATTTGATCCTTATTTCTTCTTCAGGTACTTCACGCTGTCGAGGGCAACTGCCGCGATGATGATGAAGCCTTTGAAGACGAACTGTAAGTTCGTATCAATTCCTAAGAACGTCAGACAGTAGGTAAGACCGGTGAAGATGATGACACCGACTACCGCCCCTCCAATCTTTCCAATCCCTCCATTAAATGAGATTCCTCCAACAACACACGCGGCGATCGCATCAAGCTCGTAGCCTTGACCCGTTCCTGCTGATGCGTTTGCTCTAAACGCCTCTAAGAACGCTCCGGAGCCGTAGAAGATTCCCGCCATGATGAAGACTCCCATCGTTACTTTAAAGACAGAGATGCCACTGACACTCGCGGCTTCAGCGTTACCCCCGACGGCGTACATGTTCTTCCCAAACGTCGTCTTGTTCCAAATAAACCACGCGATGAAGATTGCAAAGAGGGCGGGGATGATGAGTTTAGGGAAGGTTACGTATTGGTACCCTATTTGGCCTAGAATCCACCGCCCCCCGATGAGGTCTTTGATATTGCGGTCGATCGAACCAACAGGGGTTCCACTTGTCCCAAAGAAGAGCAGGCCGTAGATGATTAACTGGGTGGCGAGGGTTGAGATAAAAGGGTGAATCTTCAGCTTTGCTGTGAAGACCCCAGCAAAGGAGCTAAACGCCACACAGAGGAGAATCGAAAGGGTTAACGCCATGAGAACGCGGTTGCTCATCGCCATGGAAGTGAAGTCCCACGTCGGGTAGCGGAAGACTGAGACGATGTTCTTACCGGGGTGGAGGATTAATCCAGTGGTCACTGCCCCAAGGGCAACCATTCGCCCAACACTGAGATCCGTTCCCGCTAAGAGGATTAAGCCTGCAACTCCTAGAGCAAAGAACATTCTCGTTGAAGCTTGTTCTAAGATCGTGAGGATGTTCGGCAGTGTTAGGAGGTTTCCTGCACCTGAGATTGGGGCGAGGATAATCACAACGACGAAGAAGATTCCGATGGCGATGTACAGTCCATTAGCTAAGAGGAATTGGCTGAGCTTAAAGTTAAAGAGGTACTCGCGGCGCTTGAGCTGGCGGTCCTCACTAAACTTCGTCTTTCCATTTCGCAGGGCTCGGTTAGTTTGGACGTGGTCAACAAACGCCTGGTTCTTTGCTGCGAGGGCTTGGTCGATCGCCTGCTGGCGGTGACTCTTTGCATCGAAGAGGGAAGTTTTAGTTTTGTAGCGATGTGCTTCAAGTTCTATCTTCAACTCCCGGCGACTGCGGCCTTTGTACTCAGAGCGAAGCGCAACTTCAGCTTTTTTCGCGTCTTCTTTAATCGTTTTGACTTCTTCAAGGTAGGCGCTCTTTGCCTGGGCGATCGTCTCATCTTCACGAAGGGTGACTTGTTCAATGAAGGTCACGGCTACTTCGTTGGCGTAGGCGACTCCTTCCTTTGTGAGCTCGTCGATTTCAGCTTTATTACTCGCTGCGTCCTGCTTGGCAAGACGGATCTCTTTTCGCCACTCTTTAATCCGCTGGCGCTTCTCTTTTGGATCGACCATCTTGGATTTGCGGAGGGCGACGATGTCTTGGCGGAGTTTTGTTATCCGGTTGACCCCAGTAGATCGAAGAGTATTTAGCTTCCGCAAGTATTCAAGAATTCTTGGATCTTCAGTCAATTCCAGAATTTCATTTAATTCAGTGTTCATGCACCCCACCTCATTACAAGTATTTAGCCGAGAGCCGGATGAGCTCTTCTTGGTCAGTTTCATTGGTGTTTACGATTCCCGCTAAGCGGCGATTACTCATCACCGCGATTCGGTTCGTAATTCCTAAGATTTCCGGCATCTCACTGGAGACAACGATAATCGTTTTGCCTTCTTTGGCCATGCGAATAATGAGCTGGTAGATCTCATACTTCGCCCCAACATCGATACCGCGGGTTGGCTCATCCATTAAAAAGATCTCCGGTTGGCGCTCAAGCCACTTTCCGATGATAACCTTCTGTTGGTTTCCACCACTTAAGGAGGAGATGAGCTCTTCGGCGGAGACACACTTGGTGCGCATCTGATCGATCTGGCGGTTCGCTGCTTCAAGCATCTTTCGATTAGAGAGGACCTTCATCGTCTTGTAGCTCTCTAAGTTCGTAATAACGGTATTAAATTTAATCGTATCCTTTCCGAACATTCCGTTGAACTTCCGCTCTTCAGTGATGAGGGCGAAGTCATACGCCATCGCTTCCTTGGCGTTCGTGAAGCGAAGTTTCTTCTCCCCGAGGACGATTTCACCACTAGCGATCGTTCGAATTCCAAAGAGCGCCTCTAAGAGTTCACTCCGCCCCGCTCCAACTAAGCCGTAGAGGCCGAAGATCTCGCCCTTACGAACGGTGAAAGAGATGTCTTGGAGAACGGGATCAAACTTTGTGGTGAGGTTACGGATGTGGAAGTACGGCTCTCCGGGGGTGTTATCCACATCGGGGAAGCGCTTATCCAACGAGCGGCCAACTAAAGCGGAGACGATCTCATCCATAGTGGTCTCAGCCACGGGCTTAGAGAGGACCATCTTCCCATCGCGGAGGATTTCAACGTCGTCACAGATTTCAAAGACTTCATCCATCTTGTGGGAGATATATATAAAGGAAACGCCTTTCTTGCGCAGATCATCGATGATCGAGAAGAGCTTCTTTACCTCTCGCTCAGTGAGCGAGGAGGTTGGCTCATCAAGGACGATGATCTTCGCATCGTAGGAGACCGCCTTGGCGATCTCAACCATCTGGCGGTGCGAGACACTCATCGTCCGCATGACGGTGCGCGGGTTAACATTCATATTCAGTGAGGCAAAGAGCTGATTTGCTTCCTTCAGCATCCGTGTTTCATCGATAACGCCGAAGCGGAGCGGATAGCGACCGAGGAAGAGGTTATCGGTAACCGAGCGGTCGAGGCATTGGTTCAGCTCTTGGTGGACCATTGCCACCCCGTTTTCAAGGGCTTCTTTGGGGTTCTTAAAGTCAATGGGTTTACCACTGAGGAACATCTGTCCCTCGTCTTTGGAGTAGATTCCAAAGAGGCATTTGACTAAGGTAGATTTGCCCGCCCCGTTTTCCCCCATAAGGCCGAGAACCCGTCCTTTGTGGACGGTGACAGCGACGTTATCGAGGACTTTGTTTTTGGCAAATGATTTTGAGAGGTAGTTAATCTCTAGTACTGGTTCGTGCATACATTATCTCATGTAGATTCGAAAAAGCATGCGGGAACGACCCGCCCCGCATGCTTACCGGTTAAAGGCCAGCCTCTGTTAGTAGCGAAGCTTATCTAAATAGTCAGGACCGGAGTTGGTCTTAACCATGTTGATCGCATACGCATCAAAGCTGTTGAGGTTGGTGAATCTATCCAGCGTGATGGACTCGTTTTGTCCGTCACCTTGGACGATCGTGAGGTCGATTCCGAGTAACGGAGCATAGTAGTTAAGAGCCGGTACGTAGGAAGAAGAGAGGAAGTTATCCGACGCGTTGTAGATCGTTAAGAGAACGCGCTTCTTCGGAGCGGCACTTTGCTTGATGCCCGCATCACGGGTACCTTCGGTGTAAAGGTTCCAGTTAGAGGCGTCAACACCGGAGTTCGCTGCCATGACGGCTTTGACATCTGCCCAGTAATCGAGGGGAGCGGTGATTTTGTTGCCCCATTGGTCAGGGACGGTGATACCCTTGGTGTACACATCAGCGCCACTTAAGCCGTCAAGGAGGTTGCGGAGAACCTGAAGGGTTCCAGCTGCCTGCGCATCAACGTTCTGAGAGACGGTTCCG
>JBBADN010000122.1:0-4536 GCA_041656455.1 Sphaerochaeta sp.
CTGTTGATTCCCACACGCTCGATCGTTTGAGGATCACAACTTCTTTGGCAAGAAGCCCCAGCGCTTTAGGAAGATTCTTCATCGGTTCAATGTTTGATCCTAAGAGCAAACATACGCGAACACTGGACATCTCACTGCCCCCGTTTTCGGTCGATTTCGACGCCAACACTTTCACTGAAGCGGACTGCTCCAGGTTTTTCTACTCGAATCACCACCCGTTGGACGAAGGGATCAGCAAAGCAAAGTGCAACAAAGTCATGGGCGAGTGCTTCGACGGTGAAGCGTTTGGCTCCTTGGGCGTGGGCAAGGAGCGCCTTTGCGATACTTCGGTAGTTTACACTCCCTTCTAAGGAGTCGCTCTTTGCAGCCTCTCTTGTATCACAATAGAGGGTGGCGTTAATAAGAATCTCCTGCTCTTTTTCACGTTCCCAATCGTTCAGGCCGATAATTCCCCGGGCAACGAGGTTTTTAATAAAGACTTTATCCATCACTTTTCCTATACAAGGTGGCGTCCGCCATCGAGGTGAATAATCTCTCCAGTGATGTACGAGGGTCCCTCTAAGAGAAAGCGCACACTCTCGGTGACTTCATCAAGATCTGCCCAGCGCCCTAAGGGAACGTAATCTAAGACAGTAGAGGTATCACCGCCATCACTTGGCTTTAGGATAGCACCAAAGGCGAGTGCGTTCACGGTAATTCGTGGTCCAAGGCTTTGAGCGAGGGACTTCGTTACTGCGGCGAGGGCACCCTTTGTAATCGTATAGGGAAGGTGGTCCTTCCCTGGGCGAGTAGCGCGCCAATCAAGGAAGTTTATAATTCGCCCTTCCCCACTGAGGTTTTGGGCAAAGCGCTGCGAAAGGAAGAAGGGGGCGGTAAGGTTTACTGCTACGTGACGATCCCAATCATCGATTGTTACCTCGTCCCACTCGATATCCTCAAAAATTGAGGCGTTGTTGATCAAGGCGGTAATGGGCCCTGCATGATCGATGATTGAGGCAAGGTTTGATGGATTAGCCAAATCTCCTTGAATCAGTTGTGCATTTCTGCCCAATCGTTCAATCTTTTCTTTAAGGCTCAGCGCTTCTTTTTCTGAGTGGTTGTAATTAATCACCACATCCCACCCCGCCTTTGCAAGGGCGAGGGCGAGGTGGCCTCCGATGCGCTTAGCACCTCCGGTGATCAAGACGCGCTTAGCCATGGTTATTCATTCCAATGGAGGTGAAGAACTCCCGGCGTAAATCGGCGCGGTCAGCGAGTGAGCCAACCCACGCAGTGGTTCGGGTAAGCGCGTTAGATTCACGCACCCCCCTCATCTCCATGCACATGTGCCGCGCTTCGATGTACACCCCAACACCTTGGGGTTTAATCGTGGCCATGAGCATCTCGGCGATTTGTTTGCCAATTCGCTCTTGAACCGCAAAACGGCGTGAGGCGACGCGAACTAAGCGGGTTAATTTAGAGAGACCGATAATCTCTTCGCCAGCAACGTAGCCAACGTACACTTTCCCGTAGAAGGGAAGCACGTGGTGTTCGCAGAGGGCGTAGAAGGGAATCGGGCCTTGAATGATTTGGCTCTGTTCACACAGACCAGGGCTATCACACTCCGTCTCAAAGGCGGTGACGGATTTCGGGTCCCCATCGTAGCCATCGGTTGCCTCATAGAGGGCGTCGAGGAAACGCTTAGGGGTATCTAATGTCGATGGAGTTGTGGTGTCCATCCCCATCGCGGTAAATATTTCGGTAACATAGCCTTCAAATTTCTTAAAATCTTCGGGGCTTATATCACGGATTTTGAGATCCATGGCTGAGTCAATTTCCGTACTCATGTCGTACTCCTTCATCACATATGAATATATGAGCATATGTATCATATAAGGAGTAGACTTTATCGATAAGAGAGTCAAGGTAAAAAAGGGTGGTTACTTAGAGATTCCGCCAATCCTTGTTGAAATGGAAATTCTCCAAGAAAAACTGAGAGCCTTTGATCTCAAAGAGGCCTTTTTTCAACACCTCCCCTTTAGGTCGTTCAAAGATATCCACTATGGCGTGGTTTGCGAGTACTTTTGCAACAAAACGACTGAATTGTTCGATAAAGGGTTCAACTTCTTTGCGTTTGTTATTGGCTAAGGCGAAGGGGAACGTCTTAACCAACTCCCACGCGTAGGAGCGTACGAGGTGAGCTTTATCACCACAGTGAAGCAAGATATAGAAGAAGGTGTGCATGACGGTATTCGCTCGCTCTTGGCCAAACTCCTTTTCGAATATCGCTTGAAAGTACCAGGGAAGACCCAACAGATCGACATCGTCAACGTACCGCCACTGGGTAAGTGCATAATACGTTTCGTATACTGAATCTTTAACCTCATCGAACGTGATCGGCCCATCATCCGAATAGTCATTCGTAAAGAGATGCCTAAGCTGAGGGGGAGGTTCGGGATAGGAAAGCGAATACTTTCGTTGATCTTTTGGTTGGGTAAGCGACGGGCTACTAAGTTTGTCTAGCCGACGTAGTGTTTTAATTGATTCTTCAGCAGTCTCAAGTGGAACACCGTGTTTCTTCGCCAAGTCGGCGATACTTTCGAGAGGGAGACCCATGTTATATGCTGTTGTGTATTCAGTCATAAAATTGCTCAAATGATTGAATAACTCAGCATCTATTGGATCTTCTTCCTCATCAAAACGTGCTAGTAATTCATCCCACGGAGGGACATCAACAAGCCCTTCGATAGCGTCTCGAACGTGGGCGCTAAAGTGATAGTGTCGGGCTACTGGCGGCAGTGTACCATCCTTAAATGCTGAAGCGAGTAAGATCTTTATCCGCTGAAGGCCACTAGCGTTCGTTGCAAGAAAGGCGAGTTCATCGCCCGCTTTATTATAGAAGATCTCCCCGCCCCTCATCCCAGCAGGCTCCCAGAAGCTTTTTTTATCCTTTTTAAAGCGTCCGTAAAACTCTGGCGTAAGAGCACATGAGTCAATCTCTAAATCACTGATTCCGTCGAAGTAATAGCTCATCGTTCCATCTCGGGCTTCTTCTTTGTCCCAAAACCCCATGAGCTGATTACCATCAAAGCCTTCGCTTGTTGTAAAGAACACCGTGTGATCGATCACGACTTCACCAAGGTGAACCACTTGCGGTGTTTCAGAAAAAGTACTTAGGTGAAATAAAAGGATTGGGTTTGTAATGACTGCGGCAGTAAGCCCATTCTCTTCAATTACGTCATTTGGACATACGATGGAGTACGCCGAAATAAGCTCTTCAACAGATATGCTGTTAAAGTAATATAGTGGACCTTCAGCTTGAACGCTCACCTCGTTGGGAAACATTAACCCAACAAAATAGTGAATCGGCTCGCTGACCCGCTCAAGCAATATCCTAATTCGATGATCGTAGATGGTAAATTCTTTACGTGGGCATTCACTGCATACTCGCCACACATTTGGTGCAATCTCTTCGGTAAGTGTAAAGAGCGTCCACGTTGGTGGATGAGCACCAAGCTCCTTGATGAATGCCTTATCTTCGGAAGATTTCTTCCCAGACACGAGCAAGCGCACAACAAGGGTAGGATCATTGAAGACTTTTGAAATCATCCAGCTATCAAGGCTAGTTTTAAACCATCTTTTTTGTTCCGGTGGATTCGAGGGATCATTAAACTCTTCAAACATCTCTCTTAACTGGATTAACTGAGGGGTGTTTTCAACAAACTGCTTTACGTGGGGAAACAGTTGCTCAATCTGAGCAAAGCGTTTTGCTGAAGCTTCTTGTAGGATTTGCATAGCAATACTCTACTGTAAATTCACCATTAATTCTACACAGCTTCGTGTTGAGCCCGCTTACTCGTGTTCATCGTCTTGCCAAAGACGACAAACCGATAGACGAGGAATTCACTGAAGAAGTTTGCTAGTAAGGTGAGGGCAAGAACGATGTACTCATTTAATCCGAGCTTTACTAATGGATCGAACCACCACGTCGATAACGGGGTGAAGATCGCGTAATAAATTCCAATCTTCATCATCGCTAAGGGGACATTTGCCGTTGATTTGAAGGTAAAGGTTCGATTCAGGGTGAAGTTGTACAACACCGAGAGAACTAAGGCGATGAAATAACTGACTTGGTAGTGAATCTTCAGCACTTCAAAGAGGAGGGTAAAGCTCAATACTTCAATAATGCCCGCACTTGCACTGAAGAGGGTAAATTTAACCCCCTGGATGATTGTCTCTTTCTTGCTCATATGAGACCAAGTATGAACCTCATTCATAAACCGTCAAGAGTTTTATATCTCCTCTTTCGTTTTATCGAGGTTGGTCGTAGACTAAGAGCATGAATGTAATCGTAGCCGATGATGAAAAACGAGTATGTGCTTTAATTTGCGCCTTGGTTGAGTGGGAGGAGTTAGGACTTACTCTCATTGGAACCGCCTATGATGGACTTACCGCCCTTTCCCTCATCGAAGCGAAGCAGCCGGATGTGCTAATCACTGATATCCGGATGCCTGGTATCGATGGCCTTGAATTAATCCGCCAAGCCCGCGAGCTCCA
>JBBADN010000123.1:0-4529 GCA_041656455.1 Sphaerochaeta sp.
AAGTGAAGCTGCAACGGGGAAAGAGTGGGTGAACTACTGGCTCCACGGGGAGTTCCTCCTCGATGAGACGGGAAAGATGAGTAAGTCTAAAGGGGAGTTCCTCACCTTAAGCCTCTTAAAAGAGAAGGGCTTTGAAGCGATGGACTACCGTTACTTCACCTTAGGGGGGCATTACCGCTCCCAGTTGAAGTTTAACTTTGATACCCTTCAAGCAGCAAAGAACGCCCGGGCCTCGATCGTCAAGCACATCCAAGAGTTACTCAAAGCGGATGCGCAGGTAGTTGAGAAGCTCAGTAGTGAAGCCCTCGCCTTGAAAGAGGAGTTCTTAGAGGCAGTTCAAAGTGACTTAAATACCCCCAAAGCACTTTCAGTGCTCTGGGCAACACTCAAGAGTAAAGAGATTACCCCCGATGAGCAGTATTCGCTGATCCTCTTTTACAATACGATTCTGGGCTTAGACTTTGATGAAATACAGAAGCCGAAAGAAGTTGAGGCTTCTTCAGCGGCGCTTGAGCTCTTAGAAAAACGAAATGCAGCAAAGGCGACAAAAGATTGGAGTGAAGCCGATCGGCTTCGAAATGAGCTGCTTGAGCTCGGATATGTGGTCAAAGATCTTCCAACTGGAAGTATCCTTGAAGAAAAAGTGTAACGGTTTTAATTGTGAGTTGTTAAGCTAATGGAAATACAGAGCAACGATGAACGAGCGTTCAGAGGCGTGTACGAGGAAGTCTTCCCGATAATTATGCGGGTTGTCTACCACGTCACCAACAACAGAGACCTCGCTGAAGAGATCTGCCAAGAGGCGTTCATCCGGTTTTTTGATAAAGGAATGCTCTTTCCTTCAAGCGACGACGCCAAGTACTGGCTGATCCGGGTTGCAAAGAACCTTGCAATCAACCAAGTCAAACGGAAGGTGCGCGAGCAGGGGATGGTGGAAAAGCTCAAGCACATGCCGACCTCCCGCTCAAACACCACCGACGGCGAAGTGGTGGTGATCCGCGAGGAGACCCGAGCTGAAGTTCAAAAGGCGATTAGTCAATTGCCTGAGAAGTTCCGCTTAGTCATCGTGATGAAAGAGTATACCGATATGGGATATCGAGAAATCGCCGACGTACTCCGTATTTCTGAAAGTAATGTGAAGGTGCGCGTCCACCGAGCACGGAAAATGCTCGAGTCGATGCTGAGCCAGGAGTAGGGTATGTGTGTAGATGACCAATTGTTGAATACGTATTTAGATAACGAACTCTTAGAACCGTGGAAAACCCAAGTAGCGGAGCACCTTTCCTACTGCGCCGCGTGCCGAGGGCGCTTAGATCAATTAAAAGAGATCCAAAGCCACCTCACCTCTGCCGTCCTTCGTGATGATGAAATCGCCCCTTCGATGGAGCGAGTCTTAGCATACTTTGAAAAGAATCGATTTAGTGAAGAAAATCGGAAGAACCTCTTCTTGCACAAGCGCGTTCAAGTGAAACTTGTTCCCGCCATTCTTACCAGTGCTGCCGCCTTTGTGGTCGTCTTTATCGCCTCCTTTGTCCTCTTCTCAAGCAACCCGCAGCAGCGTCAAGAGATTCTTCCCGGGGTCGCCGATCCCATTGATTCAGCGCACATCCGTCAAGTCAGTGACAACCCCCGGGCGACGCTCGATTCCTTTAGTCTCGAGCAGATCATCAACCACCTCGATAAGATGGGATATGCGGTGAAACTTGAATTGAAGGCGATTACTCCCTTAGAGTAAGTAATTCACCACTTCGACCAGAGGCTCTACATTCTTGTAGAGCCTTTGCTATTTTGATACGATGCTCACATTGAAATGCGGAGGATGTAATGAACGCTGTTGAGCTAAGCAAAGCATATGCACCAAAAGAGTTTGAAGATCGGATTTACCACCAGTGGCTTGAGTCGGGGAGTTTCGCCCCTACCGAGGGTGGTCAAACGCCGTACACCGTTGTGATGCCTCCGCCGAATGTAACGGGAATCCTCCACATGGGACACGCGCTAAACAACAGCCTTCCCGATATCCTCATTCGCTATAACCGGATGAAAGGCAATCCCACCCTCTGGGTTCCGGGAACTGACCACGCTGGAATCGCCACCCAAAACGTTGTTGAGCGCCAGCTCGCCAAAGAAGGGTTAACTCGCGCTGATTTAGGCCGTGAGAAGTTCTTAGAGCGAACGTGGGAAGTGAAAGAGAAGCACCATGCGATCATCAAAGAGCAGCTGATGAAGATGGGCTGCTCGTGTGATTGGAACCACGAACGCTTTACGATGGACGAAGGCTTAAGCGCCGCAGTTCGCGAGGCGTTTGTCACCTTGTATAATCGGGACCTGATTTATAAAGGTGAGTACCTCGTAAACTACTGTCCCTCCTGTGGGACCGCCTTAGCTGATGATGAAGTCGAGCACCAAAGTCGCCAAGCTGCGATCTACCAAGTTTCCTATCCCTTCAGCGAAGCCGAAGGGGCGATCGTGGTTGCCACAACGCGACCAGAGACGATGTTCGGAGACGTTGCTGTTGCAGTAAACCCCAACGATGAGCGCTACGCTCACTTAGTGGGGACGTTTGTGAACCTACCGCTGACGGATCGAAAGATTCCCATCATCGCCGATGAGTTTGTTGACATTGAGTTTGGAACGGGTTTTGTTAAAATTACCCCTGCCCACGACCCGAACGACTACCAAGCAGCTCTTCGTCATGATCTGCCAAAGATTAATATCCTCAACGCTGATGGAACACTCAATACTGAAGTGCCCGCTCAATTCCAAGGCTTAAAAGCGGACGTAGCTCGAAAAGCGGTTGTCGCGGCGTTAAAAGAAGAGGGGTACCTCAAAAGTGAAGAACCGTACACCCACGAAGTTGGTCACTGCTACCGCTGTCACAACGTTGTTGAGCCGTACCTCTCTAACCAATGGTTTGTGCGGATGGAAGGGATGGCCAAAAAAGCCCTTAACGCTCTCTACGAAGGAAAGATCGTCTTTCACCCGAAGCACTGGGAGAACACGTATATCCACTGGCTGGAAAATATCCACGATTGGTGTATCAGCCGTCAGCTGTGGTGGGGCCACCGTATTCCCGTCTGGGAGTGCCAAGAGTGCCACGAGATGATCGCCTCCACGAGTGAGGTCACTGAGTGTCCCCATTGTAAGGCCTCGAAGCTCGTGCAGGAGTCCGACGTTTTAGATACGTGGTTTAGCTCGTGGCTGTGGCCATTCTCCACCCTCGGGTGGCCTGAGCAAACCCCTGATTTAAAGCGCTTCTTCCCAACCAATAGTTTAACAACTGGCTACGACATCATCTTCTTCTGGGTCGCTCGAATGATCATGGCGTCCCTTGAGTTCCTCGGTGAAGTTCCCTTTAAGGATATTTACATCACCGGCCTTGTCCGTGATAAGCAGGGACGGAAGATGAGTAAGTCCCTTGGAAATGGAATCGACCCCCTTGAAGTCATCGACCAATATGGGGCGGATGCGATGAAGTTCACCCTTGCCTACATGGCGACTCAAGGCCAAGACATCCTCATCGACATGGATACCTTCCGCCTCGGCAGTCGCTTTGCGAACAAAGTGTGGAACGCCGCGCGCTTCGTGCTTCTGAACATCGGTGGGGTAGACCTCATCGATGTCGGATCGATCGAATTAAATACGATCGATAAGTGGATCTACCACCGCTTTAACGTGGCGGTGAAGAAAGTGCACGCTTCGATGGAAAACTTTAAGTTTAATGAGGGCAGCCAGGGCGTCTACGACTTCTTCTGGAATGACTTCTGTGACTGGTACTTAGAAGCAGCGAAAGAGGGGATGTACTCCTCCGACCAAGGGGTGAAGAACCGACAGATCTCCCTCTTAGTTGATCTCTTAGAGCGCTCAATGGCGTTAATGCACCCCTATTTGTCCTTCATCACTGAGGAGATCTATTCCAAGCTTCCTACGAAGAAGGGACAGTTGATCAACCACCGGTTCCCACTGGGAGATGAGTCGTTGATCTTCAATGAGGAGCATACGATCTTCACCCGTTTTCAAGAAGCGGTGACTTCGATTCGAGCCCTCCGAAGTGACTTACAAATCCCCCTTGATCGAAAGGTCCGGGTTGCAATCGCAAGCGACGAAGGCTTTATCGGTAGTGAGTTCTTCAAGGCGAATGAACGCCTCTTAGCGCTCTTTACCAACGCCCTGAGTGTTGAGGTTGACCGAAGTGTAGACGTGGGTGAAGCCCTCCCGGTTGCTGGAAGCGGGTACCAGAGCTTCGTCTTTGTTGGTGATGCGCTTGATATTGAAAAAGAGATTGCCAAATTAGAGGGTGAGATTGCGAAGACAGAGAAGAATCTTGATTCGACAGCGAAGAAACTCGCTCATGAAGGCTTCCTCAAGAACGCCAAGGAAGAGGCGATAGCAAAAGAACACGCTAAGCGTGCAGAATTTGAAGAAAAGCTTCAAAAGAGTGGGCAACACCTCACTCTCTTGAAGACACTCCGATAAGAGAAGAGGCGCCGATTATGGCGCCTCTGATTGCATTTACGCGTTCTTCTCTTCTT
>JBBADN010000124.1:0-4528 GCA_041656455.1 Sphaerochaeta sp.
GGTGGGTACATTCTGTATGGGGTATCGCCGGTAGGAGTAATCTCTGGATTTACTAATCCGCCCACAACCTCTTCATTAGAAGAGTTTTTCTTGAGGAACATCTCCCCTAGGCCATATATAACTGTTGAGAAAGTTGAGTATGGAGGGAAGCCAATCTTCATCGTTGAGGTTCCTGAAGGTCGAGACATCCCCTACGGATTCAAAGATGTTATCTACACCCGAAGTGATCAACAAACCCATCGAGCTAGCTTACGGACCATTCAAGACATTATTCGGAGTGAACACATTAAACCCCAACGCTGGGAGCGGTGGCTTTCAATTGCTGAAATTGAAAAGATATTGATTTTAAAGAGGTTGAATCAGCAGCAAAAGGATCTCAAGCATTCAGAGATACACTTTTTCGAAACGAGAGCGACTTGATCATGGTACTCGAAGATTTCAGGGTGATGAAATATGGTAGTTTAACGAATGCTGGTGATGTTCTTTTTGCTAAAAATCCATCTATTCGATTGCCTCAAACCCGAGTTCGTGCCTATCGGTATGTTACTGATAAAGCAGGCGATGCGTTTGGAGATATGAAATCATTTGAAGGACCTCTTCATTCAGTGTTGGAAGATGCGTACTTATTTATTATTCGAAATACTCCAACAATTGCTCGATTTGTAGAAGGCACTCTTACTCGCCAAGATCTCCCCTTGTATCCCGAGAAGGCAGTACGCGAGGCGTTAATTAACGCAGTAGCCCATCGTGATTACAGCAATAGTGGCGGTGGAGTCGCTATCCACGTCTACCCCCGGCGCCTTGAAATCTGGAACTCAGGTGGTTTGCCTAAAGGTGTACATGTAAATAATCTTGCCAAAGGACAAATCTCAGTTCTTCGTAATCCTGACATCGCCCAAGTCCTTTATATGCGTGGTCTCATGGAGAAATTGGGGCGGGGTAGTGTCTTAATGATCCAAGAGTGCATTAACCATGGACTCTTACCCCCAACATGGTCCGCTGACCCAGGCAAAGGAGTAACAGTAACATTCACCTCTCCAAATCTTCCCAATCTTGAGAGGCGTAGTGACCATGATACTGACCTTAATGGAATCCTCACCACCGATGATGAGGCGCTAACCACCGATGATGAGGCGCTAACCACCGATGATACCGCCGATGATGGAGTGTTAACCACCGATGATGAAGCGCTAACCACCGATGATACCGCCGATGATGGAGTGTTAACCACCGATGATGAAGCGCTAACCACCGATGATGCCGTGCATGATAATGACGAAACCATGCAAGATACCATGCATGATGACGAATCTACCATGCAAGATACCATGTATGATGGTGAATCTACCGTGCAAGATACCATGCATGATGACGAATCGACCATGCAAGATACCATGCATGATGGCGAATCGACCATGCAAGATACCATGCATGATGGCGAATCTACCATGCATGATGAGCAGTATATTGATGATACAATTAAGGTTCTTATTCTTCATCTTGATTCACCAAAACCCAGAAGTGAATTACAAAAACTACTCAATCTCAAAAATATCGACTATTTCCGCAAGGCATACCTCCGCCCTGCATTAGAGATGGGTGTTGTTGAGATGACGCTTCCTGATCAGAGGCAGAGTAAGAATCAGAAGTATCGGCTTACTGCGAAAGGGGTGGATCTTCTGCGAAAGGTTACGGGTAATCGGTAGGGTCGTTCACTGAAATAAGGCTCTTCATCCTAGTAAATACTTTGTTTTGGGTCTTGTATTATAATTCCATATGATATAGAATCGAAAGCGTTCCGAAAGTGAAAAGAAACAAGGAGCGATAGTATGTTCGGCTTGAGTCCGAGGGAAGAAGCGATTCTCATATTGCTCAGAAGTGGTAATGAATACCCAGTGACCCGACTTGCAGAAGAGTTGGGGGTCTCAGCTGTTACAATTCGTTCTGACTTAAGGAGTTTGGACACAAAAGGTCTTATCGTTCGAACCCATGGAAAGGCCGTTGTTGCCTCTGCTCCCCAGGTGGGGATGCGTGATGGTTCACACACCCGAACGAAGGAGCTAATAGCGAAAGCCGCTGCAAAGCTCGTAAAAGATGGCGATTCGATTATGATCACCAATGGATCAACATGTTCGCTCATCCCCCGCTACCTCTTTGGGAAGCAAAATATCAAAGTGGTAACCAACTCCACTCTACTCCTTCCCTATGGGAGAGCGAATAACCATTTAAACATCACGTTAGTTGGCGGTGAGTATCGCCCCACCGCTGAGGCCCTCGTTGGCCCAGCAGCTATTAACCACATTGAAAGCTATCACGTTCAGACGACGTTCTTTGGAACTGATGGGCTGACCCTTGCCCATGGATTAACGACGAGCTTAGTTGAGAACGCCCAAGTCGTCCAACGAATGTGTGCCCAAGCAACAAGACGAGTCTTGTGTGTTGACTCTTCAAAAGTCGGCAACCGAGGCTTTGTTCGAATAATGCCCGTCAGTGACGTTGATACCATCGTCACCGATAATGAATTTCCCAAGGACTTAATCGCCGAGCTTGAAGCGCTTGGAGTAGAAGTCCTGATCGTCCAATAGGAGCAAACGCATGGCAGAACAGGTATTGATGCCCAAACAAGGAAACACGGTTGAGTCGTGTATCATCGTCGAATGGAACGTCAATGTTGGCGATTCCGTTTCCGTGGGAGATATCCTTCTCTCAGCGGAAACCGATAAGTCAACGATTGATGTTGAGTCCACCGCCGCTGGCGTTGTCCTCGCTCGTCTTTATGAAGAGGGTGATGATGTGCCGGTGATGGAGCCGATCCTCGTTGTCGGTGAAGCGGGCGAAACCTTTGAAGTTGAAAAGAAAGAAGAAGTAAAGACAGCGAGCGCCCCCGTCGTTGAAGAGGTTGTTGCTCCACCCCCGCCGGTTCAACCCGTTGTTTCTTCTTCAGCCAGTGGCGCCTCACCCCGAGCTCGCATGCTTAGTGAGCAGCTCGGCGTTCCCCTTACTGCGGCAACACCCACTGGGCCGAAAGGGCGAATCGTTGAACACGACGTACTCGCCTTAGCCGGCCAGCCTCTTTCCCCCGCGGCCAAAGCCGCAGCCCTGGAGCAGGGCGTTCTTCCTCCCGCCACCGGTAGTGGAATGGGTGGGCGAGTTTTAGCTCGGGATGTAGAAGCTCCAGTAACGAGTGGTGATCTTTCCGCTTACACCGATATTCCCGTTCGGGGGGTTCGAAAAGTAATCGCCCGAAGAATGGTTGAATCACTTCAAACCACGAGCCAGCTCAGCCTTCATGCGTGGGCCGATGCTCGGGCGCTGAAGAGCCTTCGGGCGGCGTTTAAAGCAGATGAAGAAACTGCCGGGATTACCATCGGTGATTTAGTGAACTTCGCCGTGATCCACGCCTTAAAAGAATTCCCAGCGTTTAACAGTCACTACCTTGGAGAGACGATTCGGCTCTTTGACCACGTCCACCTCGGAGTGGCGACTGATACTCCCAAAGGCTTAATGGTCCCCGTCTTACATGGGGCGGATTTGATGAGCCTTCGTCAGATCAGTGAGCACACGAAGATTCTTGCTAAGCGCGCCCGTGATGGGGTAGCCCAGCCCGATGAGCTTTCTGGATCAACATTCTCAGTTTCAAACGTAGGTGCTTTTGGGATTGAAGCGTTCACCCCCGTGTTGAACATCCCGGAAGTTGCAATCCTTGGGGTTGGCACCATCGCCTTAAAACCTATTTCTACCTCCACTGGGGTAGAGTTCATCGACCACATTGGCCTTTCGCTGACGATGGACCACCAAGCGGTTGATGGGGCGGATGCAGCGCGCTTCTTACGCTTCTTAATGGACACGATCGCGAATCTCGATTCCCTGCTGATAAGGATGGGTAGCAATGGCACATTATGATTTGATCATCATCGGCAGCGGCCCCGGTGGCTACATCGCCGCCCAGCGCGCTGGCAATCTTGGAAAGAGCGTCCTCTTAATTGAGAAAGACCACCTTGGTGGGGTGTGCACTAACAAAGGATGTATTCCCACCAAGAGCTTATTAAACAGCGCCAAAACGTATGAACACGCAAAGAACGGGGCGTTTATCGGTGTTGAAACGACCGATATTACCTTCAATGTGAAAACTGCGATGGCCCACAAGCAGGAAACGGTTGAAACCCTCCGCGGTGGCATTGAGTTTTTAATGAAGAGCGCCCAGGTTGAAACCATCTTCGGCGAGGCGCGTGCTCTTGATGCCCACCACGTTGAAGTGAATGGAACAACCTATGAATGCTCGTATCTCATCGTAGCTACGGGCTCTTCGCCCGTCATTCCGCCAATTCCAGGAGCAGAGTTACCCCACGTCGTAACAAGTGACGAGATCTTAGAGCTTACCGAACTTCCTTCTTCACTGGTCATCATCGGTGGGGGAGTCATCGGCTTAGAGTTTGCCTCGTTCTTCTCGATGATCGGGGTGCAGGTCACGATCATCGAGATGCTCGATGAAATTCTTCCGATGGCAGAAGCTGAGGCTGCGAAACTT
>JBBADN010000125.1:0-4509 GCA_041656455.1 Sphaerochaeta sp.
CCTCGGGCAGTGAAGGTGATGGCTGAAGTAGGGATTGATATCGCACACTACCAGTCAAAGACCATAGATCCTGAGCTGCTTGGAGCCATGGATTATGTGATCACCCTCTGTTCTGACGCTGAAACACGGTGCCCAACTACCCCACCGAGAATAAAACGCCTTCACTTCCCCTTTGATGATCCAAGTCTCGCAGACGGAAATGAGGAGGAAATTATGGTGATCTTTCGAAGAGTCCGGGATGAAATTACGGTGCGCTTAAAGCAATTCCTTATTGATGAGCGGCTTCTCTAAGAACAGGATCGCTTAACAGATCAAAGGTGTCGCAGAAGAGTTCAAGAAGAAACTCGCGGGCTTCAAGATAGGAAAGTCCTTCCTCATACCGTCCTTCATCCTTGCGTTGGTCCTTCGTGTAGATGTACACCCGAGGTTCAGAAAAGGTGGCCTTTGTTCCATACTCTTCTTGAAGATCGCGGATGCTTGTTCCAAGGTGTTCGGCAAGGGAGCGAAGGTCTTCCTGCTCGATTTGAAAGAGAGCGATTACTTCTTCGTGATAGGTAACGAGTAAGGAAAACGCAACAGATACTAAGTCATAGGAACCACGAAGAGCGGGATGGTTAATGATATGGGCACTGAGCTCACCAACATCGTAGGTTTCAACAACTCCCTCGTGCTTTGGATAGGCGTGCCACAGCATTGGATCGATTGGTTCTAAGCTTTGATAATCAAGGAATAACATTGCTCAACCATAGTCATTCAGCGCCTGCAAAGCAAGAGTGAATCCCTCTTGACCGAAGCCTTTGCTCCTCGTAGCATAATGGTATGCTGAATCATCCAATTTTATTAGCACTCTTGGCTACTCTGGGAACATGGGGAATGACTGCAATTGGTGCGGCGTTTGTCTTCTTCTTTAAAACCATTAACAAGCACGTGATGAACGGGATGCTGGGCTTTGCCAGTGGGGTTATGATCGCCGCTTCCTTCTGGTCGCTCCTAGAGCCTGCCATTGAGCTCTCTGTTGGAGGACCCCTTCCACCGTGGGCAGTAGCCGCGATCGGCTTTTTGGCCGGTGGTGCGTTCCTCTGGCTCAGTGACCACTTAATTCCCCACGCCCACTTAGATTCAAAGCCTGGTGAGTCGGAGGGAATTCCAACAAACCTTCGGCGCTCAATTCTCCTTGTGCTTGCCATTACCCTCCACAACATCCCTGAAGGCTTAGCTGTTGGTGTCGCCATTGGAGCTGCTGCTATGGGTGATAGTCAGTCGATGGCCGGCGCTCTTGTTGTTGCTATTGGAATTGGCCTGCAGAACCTCCCTGAGGGGGCAGCGGTTTCAGTACCACTTCGAAGAGAAGGCCTTAGCCGGCGTAAGAGCTTCTTCTACGGCCAAGCCTCTGGTATTGTTGAACCAATTGCAGGAGTCTTAGGAGCGTGGGCAGTCACTGCAATGACCCCAATTCTCCCCTACGCCCTCGCCTTCGCTGCTGGAGCAATGATCTACGTTGTCATTGAAGAGTTAATTCCTGAATCACAAAGCACCAATGGGGATGACCACACAGCTACCCACTGGGCAACAAGTGGGGCAATGGTTGGATTTACCGTAATGATGATTTTGGACGTCGCCCTCGGTTAAATCCGTTGCAGTAAGTTTTCAATCGTTAACGAGCCGAGGGAGGAGATTCCTTTCTCGGCTAATTGTTTCGCCACCGCTTCCCCGGCAGTATCGCGGCTTAACTCATCGATTGTCTCCACTCCGTAGAGGTGGTTCACAAGCTCCTGTAGGCGAATTTGATCAAGTGGCTTATTGGGAATAAAGCTCGTTCGACTATTGTTCGTTGCAGTGATGTACTCTTGCTCACTGAGCGCCCCTAAGAAGCCTTGAAGGCGGTCGAAGGGGATGATGAGGCGGTCTAAGAGCTCTTTTGTTGTCGTCGCCCCTTTGCCATCACGGAAGTTTGAACCGATAAGCATCATGATATTAATCCCATCGGTCATCTGTGTTGCGGGGCTTTGAGGGAGCCCCTCACTGACGACCGCTGTTGGGCGATATTGGTAGACGTAGGCGAGCTCAACACTGAAGAAAATCGTCGCCCAGAAGACGTAACAGACAAAGAGGAACATAAACAGAGCGGCAAAGGAGCCGTAGATGACACTGAAGGTAGCAGCCCTACTGGTTAGTAAGCCCGTTAAGCTCGTAAAGACAGTGATGATTACCACCCCAGAGACACTACCGATTAACGCCGCACTAAGTTGGACTTTCGTATTAGGAACGAAGTAGACGAGCAAGAAGAAGATGATGAAGGTGATAAAGATCGGCATCACTTTACTGATTATCTTCGACCACGGACCAACGGAGTAGCCAATAAGGCCTAGGTACCAATCGGTGAATATTGATTGAATGCTCACATAGACGGCAAGAAGAAGGATCGAAACGATAACAAACGTAATGTACCCAGCAAAGCGCTTTACCGGATTCGTCGACTGTGCTGAACGGTAGATTTGGTTAATCACCGACCACACTTTGTTAATCAGTAGCAGCATCGTAACTAAGAACGAGACTAATCCAACGACCCCTAGCGTTGTGGCGTTCCGGGTATACGTCGTCAGAAGCGTCATCACTTGCTCCCCAGTCTCACCGCCGGTGAGCTCAGCGAGGGAGTCAGAGAGGAAGGATAACAGCGGCTCGAGCGCCCCAAGACCACTGAAGAAGGAGAAGGTGAAGGTTAGGGCGGGGACGATTGCCAGCAAGGTTGAATACACCAACCCAGAAGCGGAGTTCAGGACATTGTCTTTCATGGATTGGCGAAACGCCACGCCAAGAAAACCCCCAAAGCGAGCGAGCGCCGCCTTTACGTGCTCAACCATCTTAGATCCTCTTCTTCATCCACTGGGTGATTAGCTTGTACGTATCTTTACGGTCAGTTTCGTTGAGAATCTCATGACGAGCACCTTCAACAAGGGTGAGGCTGAGGTCTTCAATTCCCGCCTCTTTATACAGCTCATAGACTTTTCGAACCCCTTTGGAGTAATCACCAACGGGATCTTCACTGCCACTGATGATGTACATCGGAAGGTCATTGGGTAGGCTCTTCGCCAGTGCTCGATTATTCGCAACCTCTACTCCCGTTAGGAGGTCCTTAAAGAAGGAAGAGGTGCAAAGATACCCACACAGTGGATCATCATCGTACTTCTTCACCTGGGCGGGGTCGCGGCTTAGCCAATCGAACGTCGAGGTGGGGTTTTTAATCCGTTTGTTAAAAGAACCAAAGCTCATCTTATCCATCAAGGCGTCGGGGTGCTTCGCTCCGTATTTTTTAATGTTTCGCTTTACGAGGAATTGGCCAATTTTCCCTAAGGCGCCTTTATCAGCTCCAGTTCCAACGATAATCACCCCGTCAAAGACCTCCGAGTGTTGGGTAACCAGCGTCCGAGCTAAGAACGAGCCCATTGAGTGACCAAGAAGAAAAAGGGGTTGGGCGGGATACTCCTCGTTTATTAATTCAGTGAGCTCAAAGGCGTCATCAACGACTCGTTGCCACCCACCCTCATCAGCGAAGTACCCAAGGGTCTTCCCTTCAGCAGTCTTACCGTGCCCACGGTGGTCGGGGGCCCAGACGGCAAACCCTTCTTTAGTGAGGGATTTTGCAAAGTCATCGTAGCGCGCTGAGTGCTCCGCCATTCCATGAAGAATTAACAGCAGAGCCTTCACACTCCCTTCTTTGGGAAGCCATTGGTGATAGGCAATTGGAGTCTGATCACTCGCAATCATGTGCATCTGTTGGGCCATCGATACTCTCTCCCTGTTGAATTGACTTATATAATTCTCGTATCATAATAACACATCATAGATTGGGGATATACACCCAAAAGATGCAAATATATGTTCGGAACGGAAAGATGCTCTTAATCACCGCTGATCTTCATGGCTCACTTCAGGGCTTAGAAGCACTTGTAGACGTAACTCATGAGTATGATATCGAGCAAGTCCTCATCGCTGGGGACCTCTGCCCCAGTGGCAATCCGCAGTTTTTGACGTTGCTTGCTCGCCTTCCTCACCGAGTCCTTGTTCGCGGTAATAGTGATAGCTCCTACCAATACGAGCAGGCAAACCTTCTTCTTCCGCCGCTTGTGCTCAATATTGCCTACCAGGGTATTCCCATCACCCTCACCCATGGTCACCTCGATGTCCCCTACACTGTTGGCGGTATTGTGATCAGCGCCCACACCCACATCCCCCACCTTTATGAAGATGAGGAACACACGTTGTGGGTTAATCCAGGATCGCCGGCTCGGCCGCGCTCGGCGATGGGGCCAACGTACGCCCTCTTAACGGAAGATGAAGTAGGAATCTATCAGATCGGTTCGAATGATCAACTCTTTTGCCATCGTCTTAATAGGTCGTGATACGCCGCCTTTAGACGAACAAGGGGAACGACTTCCATTCTCTTATAGTTACTCCGCCCATCGCTGAGTTGTTGCTCGGCAAATACCGGCTCTTCAAAGCCAAGGCGCT
>JBBADN010000126.1:0-4507 GCA_041656455.1 Sphaerochaeta sp.
ATTAAAAGCCCTTGTCGATCCGTTGGTCGTCTTCAGCGACAGCTCAATGACTCCAAGTGAACGCTTTAAGGAGACGTTTAGGCAGATTAAGGTTCTGATCAGTCCGATGACTCCATCGAACTACGATGTAGAGCTCACTGCGTTGCGTATTCTTACTGAGCGAGGCTTCCGCGCTCCGCGAAATGCGGTACGCCGCCCACCGCAAGTTCAACGTCGAGGCGGACCGATGAAAAGCCGGCCGACCACCCAAAAGCGGAAACGTCCACCAACTCGGCCAAAGAAAGAGAGTTAACCCCACTCCTCAATTTCAATGTGAACACTGAAGACGAAGATTCCCCCGTATTGTTCGAGGGAATCGGCGATGTACTCCTGTAGTTCCCTAAGGCTCGTTGTGATGTGGTGATGGGTGGGAATCCGGAGTTTTACCCTGAGGGCGTACCCATCGCTTTCACTGAGGACGGTAACGGCGATAACTCTGATTTGACTATCAAATTGATCGAGGCAGTGGGCGACCATCTGGGTGAGGGCAGCTTCACTGACGGATGTTTTTGAATACTTTGAAAACTCAGGTCGAACGATTGTTTTCTCAAAGCCAGTGTTTTGTTTCTTAAAGACTTTGCTTCCCCGCTTACGCTGGAAGACCCGCATTGAGTCGTAGACGATTTGGGGGTAGGTCCGAGTGATTTCAATTGAGGGGACGGGGATGACGTGTTTACCTTCAGCGTAGCGAATCCGCATCGCGGTTTCGATTTGCTCTTTCGTTGCAATCTCTTCGATGTGGAAGATTCGCTCTGGTGGGGGAAGCTCTAAGCGCTCAGCGATTTTATAGACCATTTTTTCACTGGTGCCGATGATTAGGATTTTATGAACCTTCTGCGCTTGTAAGGCGTTAAGGACTTGAAGATAGTGATCTTCGTCTCCAAAAACTGCGGTTCGGACCGCCCCGAGGATGTGTTCTTCCCGCTTCGCCGACTTGCCCGCTAAAATTCGGTCTCCCTTTATGAGGAGGCCGTCATCGATGATGTAGTCAATATGATATCGCTGGGCGACTATTTTTGAACGAAAAGATTTGCCGGTTCCACTTTTTCCAACAAGGGCAAATACCTTGGTTCGCTTTAGTTTCCAAAACGCGTATTTAAAAATACGATTCATGGTTCTCATTATACTAAAATTCTTGTACAATGGAACAGTCTATATATTTACGTACCAATCAGAACATTAATCCGTACTAGGTTTACGATAAGGAGCGTTTCACATGCATACAGTACCTACGTTCAGAAAGGGTGGAGTACACCCACCTGACCAGAAGGTATTCAGCCGTGAGCAGGAAATTGTCCGCCTACCGTTGCCGGGTGAGTTAGTCGTATCACTCTCCCAGCACCTTGGCGCCCCTGCAAAAGCCCTCAAAGCGAAGGGCGACACGGTTGTTAGGGGGGAGAAAATCGGGGAATCGGTGGGCTTTATTTCAGCTGATGTCCACTCACCCGTTAACGGGACGATAAAAGAGATCAAACTGGTCATGCTGGCTAACTCAGTTCAGTGTGACGCGTATGTAATCACCGTCGATGAAGAACAGCCAGAGTTGAGCAGCGAAGTCGTTGATTGGAAAGACCTTCCAAAAGAAGAGCTCCTGAGCTTTGTAAAAGAACGAGGAATCGTTGGCCTTGGTGGTGCTACCTTCCCCGCCCACGTCAAATTTGCAATTCCACGCGATAAGAGCGTTGAATACTTCGTCGTCAATGGCGTTGAGTGTGAGCCGTACTTAACGAGCGACTACCGCCTGATGATGGAGAAGGGCAAAGAAGCACTTGAAGGGGCGCTGATTGCCGCGAAGATTATCGATGCAAAAAAGATCATCGTTGGTGTTGAACTCAACAAAAAAGATGCAATCGCCCACCTGAAAGAGGTTGTCGCCCAAGAGGGGTGGCCCATCGAAATCGTTGGGTTGAAAGTGAAGTATCCCCAGGGTGATGAAAAGCAACTGCTTAAAGCGACAATCGGCCGGGAGATTCCTTCAGGAAAACTCCCCCTCGATGTTGGTGCAGTCGTTTCAAATATCGGAACGTGCTACGCCCTTTTTGAAGCAGTTGTTCACCAAAAAGCTCTCTATGAGCGGATCATTAGCGTAACCGGGGAGGGGATTGCCAATCCAAAGAATATCCTCGCTCCCATTGGAACGAAAGTAAGTGACCTCTTAGAGTTCTGTGGTGGCTTAACTGGCGAAGTTGAGAAACTCGTCAGCGGTGGGCCGATGATGGGCTTCTCCTTCTTTGATACCGAGACCCCAGTGACCAAAGGTTCAAGTGGAATCTTAGCGCTGAAGCCGAAGAAGCAAGTTCGGCAAACAGCGTGCATCAGCTGCGGCAAATGTGTTGATGTGTGCCCCATTGGGCTCATGCCAACCTTGATGTATAAGAATATTACTCACTTGAACTATGAAGTGGCGATGAACAATCTTAGTTTAATGGATTGTAAGGAGTGTGGGAGCTGTTCGTACGTCTGCCCCGCCCACTTGCCATTGGTTCACACCTTTAAGACGGGTAAAAAGATGGGGAGGAAGAAATAATGAATGAACAACCTACGATTCGAGTCTCTTCATCACCACACCTACATGATAAGAGTTCGACGTCAAATATTATGTGGCATGTGAGCTTAGCGCTCCTGCCTGCTACGATTTGGGGAATCTACCTCTTCGGCCTCTATAGCCTCGTTATTATTGTTGTTTCGATGGCAACTGCGGCGTTAACGGAGTTTCTCCTGGGAAAAATCAATAAAGAGTGTACGATTTGGGATGGATCGGCGGTATTAACTGGCCTCTTAGTCGGTCTGAATATGCCCCCATCCGTGCCAATCTTCATTCCGATCGTCGCCTCCTTCTTTGCAATCTTCGTTGCGAAGTGGACGTTCGGCGGTCTTGGAGCAAACTGGGCGAACCCCGCCTTAAGCGGACGAGTCTTTGTCTTCTTTAGCTTCACGACGTATATGAGTAGCTTTACTACCCCAAGGACGCTCCTATCAGCGATGCCGGACACTCTTAGTGGAGCAACCCCCCTTGGCTTTGTGAAGACGGCGATCGCCGGTGGCGCAAGTGGAGCATCCAATGACTTACTCGCCCAAGCAGGCTACCCGGCAACTCAATTAGCTCAAAAACTCGGAATGAGTTTGGGCATTAACCCGTACACCATTGATTCGTTCTTAGGAAACATCGCTGGTTCAATCGGGGAGGTGAGTGCCCTCCTTTTGTTAATTGGTGGAATCTACCTCTTGATTCGGAAGATCATCACTTGGCACATTCCGGTGACGTACCTCTTAAGTAGTGCAATCCTTAACTGGATCTTCGGGGGTATTCCCGCTGGCCTCGGTTCCTTCAGTGGAACGTTCTTCCCCTCAATGCTCAGTGGTGGGTTGATCTTCGGTGCACTCTTTATGGCAACCGATTACGTCACAAGTCCCCTTTCAGCAAAGGGTAAAATCATCTACGGCCTCGGCTGTGGCTTCTTCACCTTCCTCTTTAGGAGCTTTGGTTCAATGCCGGAAGCGGTGAGTGTTTCTATCCTTCTGATGAACATCCTCACCCCAACGATTGACCGCTACATCCGACCGCGCAAGTTTGGTGAAAAGAACTTGCTGAAGAAGAAGGAGGCGGTGGCATGACCAAACACATTCGCTTTGCCTTTATTTTATTAGCAATCTGTGCCTTAAGCGCAGCAGCGTTAGCGATTACCAATGCGATTACCGCCCCGGTTATTGAAATCCAAGAAGAAGAGAACCGCCTTGCTGCATTAAAAGCGGTGAGCTCTGGCTTTGAAATTGGGGATCAAGAGGATATCGCTGGGAACGCTCATGTAACGTTTGTTATTCGTCTCTTGGACGGTGAGCGCATCGGTGGGTACATCTTAGGCCTAAAAGGCGCTGGCTACGGTGGGGAGATGGCAATTGTTGCCTCTTATACCACCGATGGTGAAATTATACGCGTTCAGCTTCTTTCCCACTCGGAGACTCCAGGACTTGGAAAGAAAGCGGAGAATGAAGGATATATGGATAAGTACGAAGGAACTGGCGCTTCAGAGCCTGTTCCCACTAATAAGAGCATGCTCAGCAGTGGTGACGCTGCTGCTGTCAGTGGCTCAACGGTCACCTTTACTGCAATCGCAAAAGCCCTTGAAGCGGGCTCGGTGTATGCGAAAGAATTGGGAGGCAAATGATGAATATCAAAGAACTTACAAAGGGAATATTTAAAGAAAACCCCGTCTTTGTCATCGTTCTCGGCCTCTGTCCGGTCTTAGGTGTTTCCACCCAAGTCTCCAATGCGATTGGCATGAGCGCTGGTGTCTTGTTTGTACTTCTTTTCTCAAACATTATCATCAGTGCGTTAAGAAATATTATTCCAGATTCTATTCACATTCCTGCCTACATCGTCGTCATCGCCTCTTTAGTAACGATTACTGAGATGCTGATGCACGCCTTTGCCCCGGCAGTCTACGCAGCGTTAGGAGTATATCTGCCC
>JBBADN010000127.1:0-4496 GCA_041656455.1 Sphaerochaeta sp.
TGATCGCCTCTTCAAAGCACGGAACTGCCCCTTCCATAAGCGGGGTGTGAAAGGGACCTGAGACTTTCAGGGGAATGATTCTTCGAGCTCCGTTTGCTTTAAGGAGCGCTTCAGCATCTCCGATCGCTTGAAGGGTTCCGGCGATGACGACTTGGGTGGGGGAGTTATCGTTAGAGGCGTAGAGGCCTTCGATTGATGAGACGAGGTGCTCGACGCTTTCAAAGTCGAGGCCGATCACCGCTGCCATCCCAAGTTCCCCAAGGTACTCGGCAATCTTCTTAGACTCTTGGTCCATGAAGCCCGCTCGGATGTTGATCAACTCAAAGAGGGTCTGGTCACTTAGGATGCCGCCACTGGCGTACGCGGCGAGCTCCCCTAAGCTAAAGCCGCTGTGCGCAGTGAAGTGGTGGCCTAATTCTAAGAGGCGGATCTGAGCTGCTCGGCTGGCGAGGGTGACGACTAACTGGGTGTTCTTCGTCTGCTTTAACTCCGCTTCGGTTGCATTCTTAAGTAGCTTGTAGAGGTGAACGTGGCTGATGTCACTTGCGAGCGAGAAGAGGTGTTTTACTGAAGTACTCGCCTCGTAGAGGTCGAGGGCCATCTGCGGCTCCTGAGAGCCTTGGCCGGGGTAGAGGCCTATGATTGTTGCCATGTAATAACACTTCCTCCATACGTCAGCCCAGCTCCAAAGCCGACGAGCATAATGTTCTGTCCATCGTGTAAGAGCCCCTCTTCGGCCATCTGCGCTAAGGCGAGGGGAATTGAAGCGGCGCTGGTATTCGCCACGTTTTTAATATTCATATAAAACTTCTCTTCTGGGATTTCATACCGTTTACTTGTAGCTGCAATAATACGCTGGTTCGCTTGGTGGGGGACGATCCAATCGAGGTCAGCAAGAGAAAGTTCGTGCTTCTGTGCGAGGTCGACGATAATCTCCCCGATTGCTCGAACGGCGAAGTTATAGACACCCCGTCCATCCATCGTGATGACCTTCCGCTTAGGATCAACGGTTAAGCTCTCAGCCATCGCCGCTTCACTTTTCAGCAGAGCGGGGTGAAGCCCTGGCTTTTCTGAGGTCTCAAGAAAGAGCGCGGCTGCTCCATCGCCGAAAAGAACACACGTGTTGCGGTCGGTCCAATCGATGATCGAAGAAAGCGTCTCTGATCCAATGACGAGGGCGTTTTTGAGGGAGCCGGAGAGAATCATTGAGCGGGCGACTTCAAGGGCGTAAATAAAGCCCGCACACCCCGCCCCTAAGTCAAAGGCACCGCCAGTTGTGCCAAAGTGTTGGCTTACGATATTCGCCGTTGAAGGAAAGCCCGGGTAGTCCGCCGTAGCGGTCGCGATGATGACTCCATCGATTGTCTTTGGATTTATTGGATACCGTTCTAAGAGATTTTCTGTTGCTTTGATCGCCATCGCGCTGGCGGTTTGACCGTCAGCGATGTGTCGACTTTTAATGCCAGTATGGGAAAAAATCCACTGATCGCTCGTGTCGACAATCGTGGCAAGTTCATCATTGGTCATAATCCGAGGGGGAAGGTATGATCCAAGCGCGGTGACCGCTACACTCCTCGTATTCACTCCATGTTACTCCTCTAGTAGGAATCTACTATAGGATTATTAGTATTACAATAAATTGAATAATGTCAATATTGACACATGTCACCGATGTTGTATATTCTCAAATTACCTATGAAAAACCTGAATGATTTAACAGTAGAAGAGCTTTTACACCTTTTTGAATCCTCAACGCTCAGCGAGTTTGAAGTGGCAAACGGCGAGCAGACCCTCCGCTTTGTGCGCGGCACTGGTGCCCCGAACCCACCTCCCGTTATTGAGGCTCCGAAGAAGAAAGCGGATGACTTGGAGGTGATTACCTCCCCAATCGTTGGGACGTTCTACCTCACCCCCGCCCCTGATGCTCCACCGTACGTGCGGGTAGGGTCGACGGTGAATACCGCCGATACTCTCTGCACGATCGAGGCGATGAAGCTGATGAATACCTTAGAAGCAGAGTTCTCTTGCGAGATCGTTGAGATCCTCGCCCAGCCGGAGAAAATGGTCGAGTTTGGTCAGCCACTCTTTGCGGTAAAGCGCATATGATCAAGCGGATTTTGGTAGCGAATCGAGGGGAGATTGCCGTTCGAATCGTTCGAGCGTGCAAAGACCTCGGCCTACAAAGCGTTGTTGCCTTTTCTGAGGCGGACCGCAACACCCTTGCGGTGAGACTCGCCGATCACAGTGTGTGCGTTGGCCCAGCCCAATCCGCTTTAAGCTACCTCAACATCCCAAACATTATCTCAGCGGCGATTCTCACCCGCTGTGATGCGCTGCACCCCGGCGTTGGCTTCTTAAGTGAGAACGCTGACTTTGCCACTGCAGTAGAAGCTGCGGGCCTGATCTTCATCGGCCCTCGCCCCGAGACGATCGAGTTGTTAGGAAGTAAACTCCACGCCCGAGCCAAAGCCCTTGAAGCGGGCCTTCCAATTACCCCGGGCTCAGACTCGTTACCTGATCTTGCTTCGGCGAAGAAGTGGGCAGCCAAGCTGGGCTACCCCGTCATCCTTAAAGCGTCCGCTGGTGGAGGGGGGCGGGGGATGCGAATTATCCGTAAAGAGGAGCAGTTAGAAAGTAACCTCGCCTTAGCAAAGAAAGAGGCATTGCTCTTCTTTGGTGATGATTGCATCCACATGGAGAAGTTCTTAGAACGTCCCCGCCACGTTGAAGTTCAGCTACTAGGTGATGGAGACGGTCAGGTTATTCACCTCGGTGAGCGCGACTGCTCAGTGCAGCGCAACCACCAAAAGCTCTTAGAGGAGACGCCCTCACCAATCCTTGATAACACCCTCCGAGCGCAGATGACTGAAGCGAGTGTCACCCTGTTTCAAAACCTCCGCTACCGCGGGGCGGGAACTGTTGAGTTCTTAGTGGAGGATGGTGCCTTTTACTTCATGGAAGTAAACGCCCGCCTTCAAGTGGAGCACCCGATTAGTGAGGCGATAAGCGCGATGGATTTAGTAGCCGAGCAAATTCGCATCGCCAGTGGAAAAGGCATTTCTAAGAGACAAGAGGCGATTAGCTTTTCAGGCTACAGCTTGGAGTGTCGTCTCAATGGCCTTGGGGCGGGCCTCATTACCCGCTTTGACCTTCCCGCTGGTCCCCACGTTCGCGTTGATACGTTCCTGCAAGAAGGGATGACCCTTTCGCCGTACTACGATTCGTTACTTGCGAAGATTATCGTTACCGCCCCAACTCGAAAAGAGGGGATTGATCGAATGCTGCGTTCGCTGGGTGAAGTGTGCATTGAAGGGATTCCAACAAACCTCGAGGAGCAGAAGATGATTATCGCCAGCGCCCAATTTCGTAGTGGGCGCTTTGGAACGGATCTCTATGAAACGCTCTGCGTAAAGGAGATTACTCATGTTTGAGCATTGCCCGTCGTGTCACGGGGATATTACCCTCGATTCCTTTAAGCTCTGTCCCCTCTGTGGGCACTACTTCCCCCTTTCGGTGGCTGAACGAATCGCCCTCGTTGCCGATAGGAACTCCTTTGTTGAAATGGCTCCAGATTTACAGAGTGGAAACCCAATTCAACTTGAAGGGTACGAGGCGAAGTTAAAAGAGAACCAACAGAAATCATCCCTCTCTGATGCAGCGACGATAGGGCGCTGCACGATTGAGGGAAGAAAGGCGATATTGGGGATTATGAGCTTTGCCTTCATGGGTGGCTCAATGGGCTCAGTAGTTGGGGAGAAGATTACCCAGGCAATCTTAGAAGGCGCCCTCAGCGGGGATCCGGTCATCCTCTTTACCGCCAGTGGTGGAGCTCGGATGCAGGAGGGAATCTTTAGTCTCATGCAGATGGCGAAAACCGCCAGCGCTGCTGCCTTGTTAGAGGAGACGCACACCCCCCTCTTTTTAGTCTTAACCAACCCAACAACCGGGGGCGTGACCGCATCATTTGCGATGCTCGGTGATGTCATTCTTGCCGAGCCCAATGCGATCATCGGCTTTGCTGGTCCGCGGGTTATTGAAGGGACGATCGGCGAGCGCCTCCCCGCTGGCTTTCAGCGCTCAGAGTTTCAAGTTGAGAAAGGCTTTGTTGATGCGATCGTTGAGCGCCAGGCGATGAAGAAGACGCTTTGTTTCTTAATCGATACCCACAAGAAGGAGCTCTGAGATGGATACGTTACAAAACAGTGTTGGCGTGATGGAAGGAATCATCGATTCCGACCACGAGGCAAAACACCCTTCGGCGTGGGATTATGTTCTGCGCTCCCGCAAAGCGGGAAGGCCCGGTACAAAGACGTTCATCGATTTAATCTGTGACTCCTTCATGGAGCTCCATGGGGATCGCTCCTACGGCGATGATCCGGCGATGATCGGGGGCATTGGAATGGTTGAGGGCCGCGCGATCACTTTCATTGGTAATCGGAAAGGGGCGAACTTGAAAGAGAATGTCCTGTGTAACTACGGGATGAGTAACCCCGAGG
>JBBADN010000128.1:0-4431 GCA_041656455.1 Sphaerochaeta sp.
TTGATGTGTTGACTTACTGTACAGCTAGTGAGGGTGATGATCAAAAGAATAGCACTGAAATAATGGAGGGTTTTCATACAGACTACCTTACGTGATTTAGTGAGGTTTCTCAACCGAATTATCGATGATTTCACCTCTTCCGCTGGGTGAATAAACGGTATACGCTATAAGCGATAATGAAACGAATGATCTTCCTTCTACTCATTCTCTTCATAGCGACTAGCCTTGGGGCTCTTGAGCTTCGTGTTCAATCCATCAATCCAAATCAAGTGACGATCGTCTGGGATGTTGCGCCTTCGGCAACGAGCTATGAAATCTTTGTGAATAACCGCTATCAAGGGGCGGTGAGTAATCGCCTCTACACAATTACTGACTTAACTTCCCACACCGAGTACACCGTCTTGGTGCGGGCAAAGATTGGCTCAACGAGGATTGATGAAGGTGAGGGTAGCTTCACCACCAGTGGGTGGGAGGGGCGGTATCAGTGGATCAATGAGACGAAGAAGAATAACCGAGGGCGGGCGGTGGCGCTCGATTACCGCGTTGAGTACACCCGGGGCCAATACACCATCTGGGGGCTGTATGAAGGACTCTGGCATAAAATCTTCCCCCTTGTTGAGCCGTTGCAAGTGGGTATTGAATACGAAGCAAACGGGACTCAGGCGCATGAAGTGGCGTATCGCCTCAACGCCCACATCTTCAATACCTCGGCGATTAACCCAAAGCATTGGAAAGTACTTGAGCAAAGGATCAGTGATCATGAAATGATTCTTCGCATGGAAACCCGCGTCGGAGCCCTGCGCTATACGACCTTCAGCCGCTACTACTTCACCCTCGATCGATGGGGAAATCCCGTCATCGAATTTACCACTGTTGAAGAGGGAATTAGCAACTGGGCGGTCTTCTCGTCCCCTAACCCCGGCGAGGAAGGTGTCTTTATCGCCCGAGCTATCCGTTGACAAAACAAGGGTGGGTCTGTATACCTTGGGAACTGAAGCCGATGCTTCAGGAGTAACCTTAATGAGCGAACAGAAGACCTTAATCATCGTCGAATCGCCAACAAAAGCGAAAACGATCACAAAATTCCTCCCCAAAGATTGCACGGTAGTGGCGTCTAAAGGACACATCCGTGACCTCCCTGAGGATCGAATGGCGATTGATGTTGATAAGGATTTTGCCGCTGAATACCAAGTGGTGAAAGGAAAGCAGAGCTTAATCACTGACTTAAAGAAGCAGTTAAAGGGTGCTGATCGCCTCCTGCTGGCAACTGATGAGGACCGCGAAGGGGAATCGATCTCTTGGCACCTTATTGAAGTGCTCAAGCCAAAGATTCCCTACCAACGGATGGTCTTTCACGAGATCACGAAGAAAGCGATCACCAACGCCCTTGAGCATGGTCGTGCGTTGAATGAACACCTCGTTCACGCCCAAGAAAGTCGCCGCTTAGTTGACCGCCTCTACGGCTACACCTTATCCCCGACGCTGTGGAAGAAGCTTTCGAATAAGAAGCTCTCCGCAGGGCGAGTTCAATCGGTGGGCCTAAGGCTTATCGTTGATCGTGAGCGCCTGAGGATCGCCTTCAAAGAGGCGACGTACTGGGACGCCGTAGCGGAGTTAAACAACACCAAGGGTGAGAGCTTTGAAGCGAAGCTCATCGCCTACCAAGGCCAAACGATCGCTACCTCAAAAGACTTCGACTCAACAACGGGAGTATATAAAGGTAAGAAAGAGACGCTCCTTCTTGGAAAAGAAGAAGCAGAGGCGATCGTTGCCGAGCTATTGAAAGAGGAGTACCGCGTCACGACAATTGAGCGTAAGCCATTTATTCAACGCCCCTCAATCCCCTTTACGACGAGTACCCTTCAGCAGGATGCGACGCGCAAGCTCCGCATCAGTGCCGCTGAGACGATGCGAATCGCCCAGCGCCTCTATGAGAGTGGGTTCATCACCTATATGCGAACCGACAGTCCCTCCCTCAGTCAAGAAGGGACGATGGCAGCGCGAAACCACGTCGAGGAGCTCTACGGCAAGGAGTACCTCAGCCCCAAGGCTCGGTATTTTAAAGCCCGCAGTGCCCAAGCCCAAGAAGCGCACGAAGCGATTAGGCCCGCTGGTGATACCTTCGCCCACCCCCAAAGTACCCGCCTAACGGGCAAAGACCTCGCCCTGTATGAATTAATCTGGAAGCGAACCCTCGCCTGTCAAATGGCCGACGCTCAAAAAGCCACCACGACCGCTACAATTCAAGCGGGATCGGGAACCTTTACTGCCAGTGGGACGGAGATTGTTTTCGCTGGGTTTATCCGCGCCTACGTTGAAGGGGTGGAAGACCATGAAGCGGCGATCAGCGATAAAGAGAAACTTCTACCGCTCTTAGCTGAGAACGAAGTGTGTCCATTAACGAGCTTAGTCAGTGTTGAACACCAAACCCGGCTGCCGGCCCGCTACACCGAAGCGTCCCTCGTCCAAGAGCTGGAGAAGCGGGAGATCGGTCGTCCCTCCACGTACGCAACGATTATTAAGACGTTGCTCGACCGTAAGTACGTCCTCAAAGAAGGTAACGCCCTTATTCCAACCTTTATCGGCTTTGGGGTGTGCCAATTCCTTGAAACAAACTTCAAGCAGTTTATCGACTACGACTTCACCGTTCGGATGGAGGAGGACCTCGATAAGATTGCCCGAGGGGAGTTGGAGAAAGAGGAGTTCTTAGCGGCGTTCTACCTCGGGGAGGCGGGATTGGCGGAGCAGAACAA
The DNA here is from genome assembly GCA_041656455.1 of Sphaerochaeta sp. Classification (GTDB taxonomy): domain Bacteria; phylum Spirochaetota; class Spirochaetia; order Sphaerochaetales; family Sphaerochaetaceae; genus Sphaerochaeta. Next base: position 2,754 of record JBBADN010000128.1, read on the forward strand.
AGAGCAGCTTACTTTAGATAATAAGGTGGACTCGAAGACGTTAAATCTCTGCCACATCGATCCGGCAAATCCAATCATGATCGGCCCATACGGTCCGTACGTGACCCTCGCTGATGGTAAGGCCTTAAGCCTCCCGTATGAGTGGACCCCCGGCTCGATTAGCGATGAGGACGTGAAGACGCTCATCGCAAACGGTAAACAAAAACCAGAAATTGAAATCCTTGGTCCTGGACCCAATGAGGGTAAGCCAATCCAGCTCCTTACTGGCCGCTTTGGTCCCTATTGGCAGGAAGGGGAGGGTAAAGACGCCAAGCGCGCCTCAATTCCCAAGTGGGTCCAAGATGGGAATCTGCAAAGTGACGAAGAAATTGCCCATCGCTACCTCGCGCTACCCCGGGTTCTTGGCAAAGATAGTGAGGGAACCATCATCACCGCCCACAAAGGCAAGTACGGCCCGTACATCGCCAGTGGGGAGAAGACCCGCCGCCTCAATCGCCTCGATAAGGACGCCCAGCTCTTTAGTATTACCTTAGAAGAAGCTCTTGAGCTCTTAAGCAAAGAGGAAGTCAAAGGTGGAAGAAGGCCAAAAGGTGCTACCTACAGCGCCTTGAAGGAACTCGGTGAACTCGATGGTGAAAAGATTGGCCTCTATAACGGGCGCTACGGCTTCTACTTGAAGCACGGTAAGAGCAATATCGCTCTACCAAACGAATATAAAAAAGATGAGGAGAGAGCGCTTGCCTTGACTGAAGAAGAAGCGCGAACGATCGTGGAGGAAAAACGATCGAGCTAAGTAATGCAAAAGACAGCAAACCAATCGATCCTAGCTCCCCTTGCTGAAGAGTTTCGAATCAGCAACCAGCGGATCAATACAATATTTCGGTCGGTGGGAATTAACCCCACCGCCTTAGAGCGCGATAGTGAAAGTCGCGCCTTTTACCACGAGGTGATCGCCAGTAAACTCAACGCCTTCTCTTCCTACGGAAGTGATGATGAAGAGTACATCCAAACCCTCGATGAGCAGATTCGAGTCTTCGATGAAATCTACGTCGATACCGCCCCAATCATTCAAAAGGATTGGTTTCTTCACTTCGTCATCGACAGTGAACCAATTCTAAAGCGCCGCAAGAAGCGCCTCATCATCTTAGAGAAGACGATGGAGGAACTCTACGGGCTGAAGGGCAATCCTGAGAAAGATTTGGATGTGCGGGTTCGAGCGATGATGCGCCCTGACTTGATTCGTTCATTAGCGAAGCAGCGAGTCGTCCAACTCGGCGATACGGGGCGGGGGGGCATCGCCGATGATCACCTCGTTGAGCTCTTTCGGAAAATAGGCGAGCACTTAAGCATCATGCTCATCACCCAAGACCGGGGATTAAGTGAGCGAGTGGTGCGCCTTGCCGCAGAACTGGAGAGCCGCATTCCTGAACCACAAGAACCCTCACTCTTTGACCGTCTTTTTAATAAGAAGCCAAAGGAGATCCAAAGCCACCGGATGATCGCGTGTAAGCTCATCGGAGGGGGAAAACTCCGCCGTCTTTATGTCTGCCCCGAGTGTAATCAAAGTTACTACGACGATCTCTACGCGACTGAGGGGATTGTCCTCTGTGGGCGCTGCTACGTCGCCTTGCGCGAAGCGGAAGAGCGCAAAGAGAAGGCGGATCAAAAGAGGCGGGAA
>JBBADN010000129.1:0-4422 GCA_041656455.1 Sphaerochaeta sp.
GCGCAGGACCATATCGATGAAGGCGAGGCCGCGGCCCTTACCGCCAAGCGAGCCGGTGCCGATTCGACTGAAGAAGAGCGTCTCGTCGTAGTTCGCTGGGGAGAATTGGGCGATGACCCCTTTGGTACGCTCGGAGCGGTAGGTTCGGATTGTTTCAATCATCTCCTTGCGGATTTCTTCAACATCACCGCCATCGGGAATCTTCAATGCTTTAATCTTTGAGGCGATCGTATAGAGGCTTTGGGCGCGTAGCCACCTGGAGAAGTGTTCGTGGCGGAAGTGATACTCAAAGGAGGCGAGGTCGATTTCTGGAAGGATGTGCTGAAGCTCCCGCATCGTTTCTACCCGGGCGAGCTCCGCTCCAGTAGCAGGATCACGGAAGGTAAAGGGGCCAAAGCCGTAGTTGTTGCGCATGTACGCTGCGAGCTGGGTAAAGAGGGCGTGACTACGCTTGTAGATGAAGTGGACCCCCATCACTTCGGCGCGCTCGCGCATCGAAAGATCGTTGGACTGAAGGAGTATCGGTAACTCAGAGTTTCGTCTGTGCAGCTCCTTCGCTAAGGCAAAGCCCGCGTACTTGTTGTGGGTTCCTCCAAGCTCGTATGAGATATCGGTAATGACTCCAAGGATGTGGCGTTGATACTTCTCATACAGAGCAATCGCCTCTTCGTAGTTCTTTGCTAAGACGATCTTCGGCCGGCCTCGCATCCGAAGTGTCTTGCCCCACGTATTCAGCGCCTCTAAGATCATCGCCTGGGTTTGCTGGATGAGGCACGTGTAGATCATCGGCAGGTATGAAGAGTAGAAGCGTACTGAGTCTTCGACGAGGATAATTAATCCGACATCTGCTTCGGCGATGTCGTGCTCTAAGTTCATCTGATCTTCGACGAGCTTGATCATCGCAAGGAAGATTGTTGGGTCGCCTTGCCAGTAGAAGAAGTAATCGATCGCGATCGAGTCACTGCCTTTGATGAGTTTATTTCTTCGGTGACTTGAGGAGGGCGAGAGGGCGATGATCGGCATCGCCGGCTCGACTGCTTTAATTGAAGAGGCGAGGTCTTCGACTGACTCAGGGCCTAAGTCGAGCATCGTGATGACTAATTCAAATTGACGGCTCTTAAGAAGTTCAATCGCTTCTTCACCAGAGGAGGCGTGGGTAATCTTCGGGGGGTTGGAGAGCCTCAGCTGGGTATACTCAATATAGAGCTCTTCTTCAACGCGGCCATCCTCCTCTAGTAGGAAGCGGTCGTAGTCGTTGCAGATTAAGAGAACGTTGTAGATGTGGTTAAGCATGAGGTTGGTAAACGGCAACCACGTCGGATCGAGAGTGTACATGGAAAAAGTGTATCATGAGTGTATAATTTTGCATAGTTTCATTAATTTCATGCATAATGTATGGATACCTAAAAATAATAATCTAAAATAATGATAATCCAAAAAACAGAGAGCCTAAATTTCACCATAGGCGAATTACCCTGCTTTACAAACCAAAAGCAATTAGCTATGGTGCTACCCAATAGGAGCGCACAGTATGTATAAGCTTGCAGATTTTATGAATGAGCTTGAACGAAAGAACCCCGCCCAGCCGGAGTTCATCCAAGCAACGCGCGAAGTCTTGGAGTCGATCATCGACGTGGCGAATGAAAACCCCGTCTACGAGAAGCATCGTATTTTAGAGCGCTTAACTGAGGCGGATCGAATCTTCACCTTTCGGGTAGAGTGGGAGGATGATGAGGGAAATTTGCAGGTGAACCGTGGTTACCGCGTTCAATTCAACAACGCCCTTGGCCCCTATAAAGGAGGCTTACGCTTCCACGCCAGTGTCACCCTCGGTACGTTGAAATTCCTCGCCTTTGAGCAAACCTTGAAGAATAGCCTCACGACCCTGCCGATGGGTGGGGGAAAGGGTGGTAGTGACTTTAGCCCCAAAGGCAAGAGCGATAATGAAATCATGCGTTTTTGTCGCTCCTACATGACGGAGCTTCAAAAATATATCGGAGCCGATACTGACGTTCCCGCTGGGGATATCGGTGTTGGGGCTCGGGAAATTGGCTACCTCTACGGGCAGTACAAGCGCCTGCGTGATGAGAACACCGGAGTCCTTACTGGTAAGGGCCTTAGCTACGGCGGATCAATCCTTCGCCCGGAAGCGACGGGGTACGGGGCGATGTACTTCGCCAACTCAATGCTCGCCCTCAAAGGCGATAGCTTAGAAGGTAAGCGTGTCGCCCTCAGTGGCTTTGGAAACGTTGCGTGGGGAGCGGCGCAAAAAGCAACCCAGCTCGGGGCGAAGGTCGTGACGATCAGCGGACCCGATGGGTACATCTACGATGAAGAAGGGGTTGGCACGCCAGAGAAATGGGCGTACATGACGTACCTTCGCCTCTCTAATAACGACGTTGTTGAACCGTACGCCAAAGAGTTTGGAGCAACCTTCGTTCCACACAAAAAACCGTGGGAAGTTGCGGTTGACTTCGCCTTCCCGTGTGCAATTCAAAATGAGCTTTCCCTCGCCGATGCCCAGACGCTCGTGGCCAATGGGGTTCAGGGGGTTGTTGAAATCTCAAATATGGGTTGCCAAGCCAATGCGATGTACTACTTTTTAGAACAGCGCCTCCTCTTCGCCCCAGGTAAAGCGGCGAACGCTGGTGGGGTTGCCGTCAGCGGCCTTGAGATGACGCAAAATGCGATGCACATCGCGTGGAGCGGGGAAGAGGTCGATGAGAAGCTGAAGGAGATTATGCTGAAGATTCACGATTCGTGCGTCAAAGAAGGCACCGAAGAAGATGGGTACATCAACTACGTGAAAGGAGCAAATATCACCGGATTTAGGAAAGTTGCTGACACAATGATCCAGCTCGGCTATTAAACGGACCCCAAACATTGTACATATGCGGCAGCTCATTCCGGGCTGCCGGTTTTTTCTCACACTAGATGCTAGACAAACCTTCCCCTTTATTCAAAAAAATACCAAAGGAATTTGAGGATAATAGCCCCTTTTGGTGAGGATGCACACAGTGTGGGACCATCACCATGATGATGAATCACCCTACTGAGTAACAAATTACGTCCCTGCTTGTATGAGGTTGGTATCTAACTGCTACTAAAGTTATATAACGCTATATGTAGTGGTGTTAGAAGTTGGTAACACTATTTATGCCGTATAAAGCTTGCCATAGGAAATGGAGGCGTGCTATGCTTGGTGCGGGCAGTCACTGCCCTTTCTTGCTGTAAATGGAATGATGAAAGACTATATAGAGGTAGGCATGAGTGCTGTGAAAAATGAACTGACTGCGTTAGGACGGAAAATATTCTTAGACCGCTACGCGCTGAAAGACGTCAAGAAAGAAACCCTTGGTGTGGGGGATATCGTCGTCGCCGTGAGCAACCCGGAAACGGGGCAGCGGGAGATTGGGACGGTTACCACGATTAAAGATGGGGACGAAATCGTCGTCACCTTGGATGATGGGGTGGTCTTAGAAGTAAAACGAGAAGATATCGACAAGCCAATTGAAACTGAGCCCGCTCAGATGCTCAACCGCGTTGCCAAGGGAATTGCCGCCCAAGAGAAGAAGGATGTCCGATCTACATGGGAGAAGGAGTTCAACTGGATCTTAGAGGATTGGCGCTTTGTCCCAGGGGGACGAATTCTCACCGGTGCGGGAACTGATCAAAACCTGACGTATTTTAACTGCTACGTGATCCCATCGCCAAAGGATAGCCGCGGGGGAATTATGACGAGCCTCGGGCAGATGACGGAGATCATGAGCCGCGGTGGTGGGGTTGGAATGAACCTCTCATCATTGCGCCCCCGTCACGCGTACGTCAAAGGCGTGAATGGGCGCTCCAGTGGTTCGGTAAGTTGGGGTGGCTTGTTTAGTTTTGTCACCGGCCTGATCGAACAAGGTGGCTCACGCCGAGGCGCGTTGATGTTAATCCTCAACGTCTGGCACCCCGACATCATGGACTTCATTAACTCCAAGCGGGAGATGGGCAAGATTACCAACGCCAATATCAGTGTTGGGATCACCGACGAGTTCATGGACGCTGTCCGCGCTGATGGAGATTGGAGTACCCTCTTTCCCGATACCTCCGATCCGAAATACAACACCGAGTGGGATGGGGATTTAGATGCGTGGGTGAAGAAAGGCGGCAAGACGGTCGTCTACCAAACCCTCAAAGCGAAAGAGATCTGGGAAGCGATCGTTGAGAGTGCGTGGGCGAGTGCCGAGCCAGGGGTCTTCTTCATGGACCGCTACAACCGAATGAGCAACTCGTGGTACTACTCCTCAATTCAATCGACGAACCCGTGTGGCGAGCAAGGTCTGCCGCCGTGGGGGGTGTGTAACCTCGGCTCGATCAACCTCAGTCAATTTGTCGCCAATAAGAGCGTCCTCTGGGACGAGCTGGGGCGAACCGTTC
>JBBADN010000130.1:0-4336 GCA_041656455.1 Sphaerochaeta sp.
TCATAAAGCGCCTGATGAAATAGTGCTTTTACCGTGAGCTCTGGGCCATTGCCAAAGGGGTCACCCATCGTAATTCCAATAATTGGTTTTAATTTCATGCTCCACTCCCTTTGCATTCGTTCCAGAGAAGTTCAATGACATTCTCTGTTCCAAAGCCACCGGACTTTGTAATGATGAGCCTTTCTTTTCCCTGATAGACAAACCGGGCTAAGACCACCCCTGGTAGAACTTCTCGCACTGGAGTAATCGCAGATATCCCAGTAACCCGAAAGAGCGCTTGGAGGGTATCCCCTCCAATACACATATACGTCGCTTCAACGCCTTCATCAAGAATACTCTTAAAGAGCTCACCCATCGAATGAGCTATTGTATCTTTTACGGGTTCGCCAGAATCTCGCTGATCAGCTACCGTTTCTGTTCCAACATCGATGAGGACAGCTCCTTCCTTGGTATACGTATCGGTAATTTCTGAGACAAACGCTTCTCGTTTTTGTGTATCGCTACCGAGGTGAACTTTCTGCTCGGCTGAGAGAGTATAGCGCTTCATTCCTTTCTGTTCACTGTAGCCAACTTGGGCGATCGTTACTGGATGTAAACTTCCACTAAGAACAATAAGACCCTTTTTAAGAACCCCTGGTGGCACCGCTCGTCTTTCAAAGCCGATTATCTCTGCAAGATATGGGGCAAAGGCAGCGCAGCCAGCGCTAAGGTGAAGTCTTTCTTTTCCAATCACTGAGCCGAGTCGCTTAAAATCTTCATCGCTCTCTCCATCGTAGATATGAATACCTGGTTTATCATTCAGTTCATTGAGAAAGAGTGGAAGTGATGTTTGACTCCCAATGATTTCCTTCACCGATGAGTCGGTCACTGGGGTGAAGGGATCTTTACCAAAGACACTTTCAGCGACAGGGGTGCCGTCGATGTAGTGAATCCCATTGCGAGTAATTCGGTTGAAGGCGGGAAACGCTGGAAAGAAGGCAAGCGTATCGTAGGGCGCAGCGGCAAGAACTGCAGCGAGTTCGCTCCCGATATTCCCCCTCAGGGCGGAGTCAGTCTTTTTATAGATGAAGGTAAATCCGGCTTTAATACCTTCTGTAGTAATTCGCTCAACCCGCTCATACGCCTCATCGTTAGCGAGATGACGGGATTCTGAATTTACGACGAGGACTTCACTGGCATTGAAATTGAGAGTAGCGTAATCAAAGACAATTGTGGTGTGGTGCCCCCGCTGGGCAAATTAAACTCCAGTATCCAAAGCACCGGTAAGATCATCAGCAATTATTAATAGTCTATCCATGCTCTTCCTCTAGGTGGTCAATGATATCCTACATTCCTTCTAACAGGAGGAGGGCTTCATCAAGAAGGCCTAGTTCGTCGTAGTAATCAAGGACTCCGAGGTGGGAAGTGCGGATCATAATCCTAAGAAGTTCATCAGCAAGCTCATCGAGGCCACAGTGCGCTTCTTCAACGCTTGTGATACAGCCGCTCTCTTTGAGTTTTGTTTTAATCGCGTCATACGAAGGAAGATTTGCTTCAAGCTTTGCTTGAACTTTCTTTAAAGGTGGGCGCTTCACAAAAGACTTTTGAGGTAATCCTTGTTGGTCTTTTTCTAAGAAAAGACCTCTGATCAAATCAGCTCGACCTACTCTTTGTCGACCAACAGTATCTTCAACAGCGAACGTGGTGAGCTGCTGAGCGAGATAGAGGGTTGCTAAGGCAATGAGCGAGATTGGGACTCGGCGATTACGGGTCTTAGGATACTCGATATCTTGATCAGCAACACCGCCTTGGGCGAGTGCTTTAGCGAGGAGTTCTACTGAGTATTTACTCTTATCAAGGAAGGCCGTGAAAAACTCAGTAGCGCTCGCAAAGGCGAGGGAGTGAAGGTCTTTTCGTAAATTCTCTTCCCCAAAGAGGTACGCCTCTCCGTGTCGGGTAAGGAGGAAAAGCGCCTCGGCGATTCCTTCAGCGGGAAGCTGGGGCTCTTTGATGAGCTTTGTATCAACTAAGAGCAAGGTTGGACTCTGGGATGGTACAAACAATCCAGGCCACGTCAGGCGCCACGGACTACTCATCTCTGGGCTCATTAACGTCGTGGGGATTGCCGCATAGGAGCGCGAAAGCTTATAACACACCCGCTTCCCTACTGAGATAAGACGATGATCCCCAAAGAAGATGGGAACGACTGCTCGCTCTTCTATGAGGGGGAAGATCTTCGCAAAAGAGGCGCGCTTAAACGTGTGGCTTGTTGCCTTTATCCCTACTTTTTGTAGATCCCGAAGAATGGGAAGGGCGTAGTGGAGGTGTTCATGCTCTTCAGCGAGGAGGAGGGCTTGGGCGTGGCCGAAGCACTCAAGATATCCTTCAGCAATATTTCCAAGGGCGTTGGGTTTAATGATAATCGCTTTAGTTTCCATAATTTCGAGCCTCCTTTTCCATATTCAGGTGGGTTCGCTCTAAGGTGTTTGCTACACTCATTCCTTGAAGGATCTGCTCCATTAACCCAAAGAGCTCGCCTTCGTTGGTGTAATCTGCTTCACAGTAGTAGTTGATCCGCTCAGCGGCCATAAGGCGGTGGGAAAGTTCCACTTCATCCTTGGCGTGGACGGCGATTGAAACACCACCAGACTCCTTCACTAACTTCATGCACGGTACGTCAGTTAAGCCATCACCGATGTAAATCATATTGGTGAAGGGAACGGGTCGTAATTCCTGAGGGGTGTAATCGTTGAGCTTATTATCCTCCCACACATCTAAGACACCTTTGTTAATGCGAAAGAGAAACTGCGTCTTCGCAGTGTAGTTAATTGCGAGCTTTGGCCAGGTAGCAACGCCGTTAACGTCGTAGTAGTACTCACACGCATAGACTTTCTTAAAGCGGTTCCCGATCGCCGAGCCTTCAATAATTTCAGTTAACCCGCTGGAGATGATGAAGTGCTCGATCGTTAAGCCGAGTGAATCACCAAGGTTGTTTACCCGTTCAAACCACGACTCCACTCCAGGGTAAAACTCCAGCGTCTCCCCCAATGAAACAAAGTCCCCTCGCCTAATTGGCTGGTCGTGCTTCCTTGCCTCATCGAGCATCAACTTCATGTAGGCAAGAATCGAGTCCATTCCTTCACTGTGAGCGAGGGAGTTTGCCTTCGACCAAAACGCATGTGCTTCCATTCCAAGCTTTGGAATAAAGGAATACTCCTGCATCGCCTTCGTCGTCAGCGTCTTATCAAAGTCATACATCAGAGCAATCGTGGGTTTGTTCTTCATATAAAAAGAGTATACCCGAGCCCTTTGTGTTGCAAGGGCGATAAAGTTACCTAGGGCGATGATTATCCACTATCAACTCACACTTAGTTAACATGTCAACTATTTTGTTTGTATAACCAAAGCATGCAGGAAACTATTGCTCGCCTTCTTGCGGTAATCCACCGTAAGAATCGTTGCTACGTCAATCGGAGTTTAAAAGAGTACCACATCACCGCAAGTGAAGTGGGAATTCTTCTTTCCCTCTATGAGAAAGAAGGCCAAACACAGGAAGAACTCTCTTCCTACGTTGTCATCGATAAAGCAGCAATTACCCGGGGATTAAAGAGCTTAGAAAGAAAGGGGTACGTCTACCGAAAGGTTGATGAATACGACCGCAGGTATAACCGTATTCACCTCACTGACCAAGCCTTATCCGTCAAAGACGAGATTCGTACCATTACCCGCACCTGGTCCAATATGATATTAGAAATAGTCGGTGAAGAAGAATTTGCCCACCTCTATGCAACCCTCCAAACGATTAAAACTACCCTTCTGAAGGATGAAACTCTATGAATAGTACAGCTGTAGTTGAGAACCCTCTTGGCAATGATCCAATCTTTCGTCTCATTGTTCGCTTTAGTCTTCCCGCCATTGTAGGAATGGTCGTCAACGCCCTCTATAACGTTGTCGACCGCATCTATATCGGAAACGCCCCGAACCTCGGAGCGCAAGGAATCGCTGGAATCACGATCGGCTTCCCGATCATGATTATCCTCATGGCGTTCGGTGTCCTCTTTGGTATTGGAGGAGCGACGCTCTTCTCCATTCGTAACGGCCAAAAGCGCACCGATGAAGCGGAAGAAGCGCTTGGAAACGCCTTCTTCCTCCTCGTCGCCAGTGGCATCATCTTCATGATTCTTGGCCAAATCTTCCTTAAGCCGCTACTCACCCTCTTTGGAGCAAGTGCTGAAGTCCTACCCTACTCCATGGCGTACATGCGCGTTATCTTCTTTGGGGCAGCCTTCCAAACGACCAGTATGGGACTGAACCACTTTATCCGGGGCGATGGAAATCCAAAGGTTGCGATGCTCAC
>JBBADN010000131.1:0-4313 GCA_041656455.1 Sphaerochaeta sp.
CCAATTGTTCCAAACTTTGCCCCAGCGTACGCTCCGTTTTTATTGGAGCCTTCGAGGCCCGACTTACTGCTGATCGCAACAATGTCAGTGAAGTACCGCCCTGATGGGATGTTTTGGTGGGCCATTACTGAGGAAGCAAACTTCGTGCAGATGAAGAAGCCGGTGTAATCAACATCGGTAACGAATTGAAAATCCTTCAAATTCATCGTCTTTACTGACCCTGCTCGTAACACCCCAGCGTTGGAGATAAAGAGGTCAATTCCCCCTACCTCGCCGATGATCGTGTCAATCATCGCCTCAACGGACGCTTCATCGGTGACATTCACCTTCACCGCCTTAGCGACGGTGATAACCGCTTCGTAGTTCAGTTCATCAGCAAGCTTCTGGGCACCCGCTTCATTCATATCAGCGATGTACACAAACGCCCCATTCTCGACGAGGGAGCGAACCATTCCTTCGCCAAAGCCTTGAGCTCCACCGGTAACAACAACGACGTGGTCACGAACGACGTCACTGCGCGAGTACGTTGGCTTGAGGGTTGCGAGCTTACTTACCCCTTCAGCGCGAAGGGCCTCATCGTAGTTTGTTCCAAGACCGTAACACACCGATCCTACTTGGATTGTTGGGGGATAGGTCCGCTCTTGGGCAAGGTACGCATCAAAACTCTTCTGCCACGAGTGGGCAACATCCCTTATAGAATCACCCACTTTGGGTTCTTCGAGTAGCAGTGCCCCGGTTCCTTTACCCCGGCGGTGCACGATGAGGCCCAGGGCGCCATCGAAGGTTAAGCCTCGAAGAATTGGGGGGATTTCTTTTGTAAGATTAGTAAAGGTTGGCATCAGGCTAACTCCTCAATCATCGAATATGGGCGGTGAAGATCGCTCTTCTTTGCGATAGCTGCGTAGCGAGCAATTCGCTCACTCAGTGGTTCGTCTTTAAACGGGTTTTCTGGATGAAAGAGGCCGTAGCGCTCTTCAACCGAAGAGAGCTTCTCATGGGCTACGAGGGCCCACGCACTCTCAATTAGATGTTTCGCGTTTTCTTCTAAGAGCTCGGGACAAGAGAAGACTTGACGGGAGGAGTTAATATCCACCCCACTGATCTCCATCAGACCACGCTCTTGGGCAAGTGTTTGAATTCGCGCAAGCTGCTCCTCGGTATTCCTCGGTGGCATGTAGGTGATTGCGGGAAAGCCAATCTCCACAAGAAGATCTAAGAGTTCCTCTAAGAAGCTATCCTCAAAGTTCTCCGCCTTCTTATCACCAGTGGGACTGGAGGCAACATCGCCGAGGTACGCGTAGGCGGCGATCGCCCCAATCGAGTGGGCAAACGCTACTACCTTACGAACATCGATTGCCTCCTCCTTCGAAGGTTGGATGAAGAACGAGGGTAAGAAGGCACTCTTTAACACTCCAAGGAGGTCGTACTCGTAGTGGGGATTTTCAAGATCAAGTAAGAAACCCTCAACCTTTGAAGGGATTTCAAGCTTCAGCTCACAGCAGAGAAAGCGTAAGAGGGTTTCTCCTTTTCCGTAGGAGGCGATGAGCTTCTTCACTAACGCTAAGAGGATGTGGCGCTCAGTAATTGAACCCCCCTCACTAAAGCGGGAGAGGGGAAGAACATCCGCATCAAAGTCGATACCAAGGCCATATTCGGATACGAGGTCATTCAACTTCGCAACTTGAGCTTTATTGCGCTCGTTGCGAATTACTTGCAATGGGTGTAAAAACGCTTTAACGGTGGGGATGTGCTGACGGGGAACACCGTGGATGCACATATAGACGATCCCAACACTATCAGGGTTATTAATCTTCCGATCACCTACGGGGGTATCGAGGAAACTTACCCGTAGCTCAAAGCCCACCGTTGAGGCGATACCAATGAGGCTCGCTGCTTCGACCATCTCTTCAGCGGCGCCAATGGAATCATGATCAACCGATCCAACGATTCCTAAGCCCGCCTTCCACGCTTCAAACGCTGCAGCAGCAGGCTCATAGGGGCTGAAGGAGTACGTCGTGTGGACGTGGTTATTCACCTCCAGCGAGGGGGTGTTTGTAAGCGCCCCCTTTTGTATTGCGTTCCCTAACGTCGTAGCTGCCGCAATTCTCACTGCTTTATCACGATCATTGATCTTGATCTTCGCCTCGTTTACGGTCACCTTAGACCCCCTCACTGCTGGTTCGATAGAAGTGGCTATCGGTGTAGTTCTGCTTCACAACGTAGTTGGGCAGGACCATCACTTGCTCGTGAATCGCATCAAGGATCGAAGACGCTTGGGCGAAGTAGTACTCCTCCATCTCAGCTGGCGGGGTAATCCAGTTCTTCGAGCCAACAACAACCGCCGGTCCATCAAGGTATTCAAAGGCGAGACGATTAAGGTTGGAGGCGACGGTGTGGAGGTAACTTCCCCGCTCCGCTGAATCGGTGACGAGGACGACTTTTCCCGTCTTCTTCACACTTTCAACAAGGCTCTCGTATTTAAGGGGGTTAATCCACCTCAGGTCGATAACCTCGGCATCGACGCCTAGCTCGGTAAGTTGCTCACTTGCCTTCATCGCCGTGTAGAGCGATGGGCCTAAGGCGATGATGGTAATATCCTTGCCTTCCTTGCGAATCACTGGCTCACCTTCTGGAATCTCGTAGTACCCTTCGGGCACTCCTTCCTTCACAAACTGCTCACCGATCCCATAGAGCTTCTGACTTTCAAAGAAGACAACGGGGTCCGTTCCTCGAAGGGCGTAGTTGAGCATTCCTTTCACGTCGTACGGAGTAGCGGGGTACATCGCCTTGAGACCTGGGACCGCTCCAACCATCGCTGTCCACTCCTGGGAGTGTTGGGCGCCGTACTTATTTCCAACTGAAACACGGAGGACGAGTGGCATCGTCAATTGGCCACCACTCATCGCCTGCCACTTCGGCATTTGGTTAAAGACCTCATCACCGGCACAGCCGAGGAAGTCACAGTACATCAACTCAACAACAGCGCGGCCACCGGCGAGGGCGTAGCCAACACCGCTACCGACGATCGCTGCTTCACTGATCGGGGAATTGAAGAAGCGGGAGGGAGGTAGGAGTTCAGTAAGACCGCGGTAGGCGGCGAACGCCCCACCCCAATCGCGGTGATCTTCACCGTAGGCGACCATCGTTGGATCGATAGTAAAGCGGTGCGCCATCGCTTCAAAGACCGCATCGCGGTATTGGTAAAGGCGCGCAGCGGGGTACATCTTTCCGTTTTCATCGTACGCGTAGCGGTTGCGCTTCGCGATTTGCTGAACGCGGGGATTCTCTTCAAGATCTTGGAGGAGCGTAGGGGCGGTGGTGTCAAATTTCTCAACGCTGCCGTTGCTGAACATCACCGATTCGATGAACGCTTCATCAACCATCGTGGAGATCGCTGGATCGATGGTAATCTCGAGAGTCTTCTTCATCTTCTCATCAAGGGCGCCATCGTACGCTTCAAGTTCACTTGCTGAAACGACTTTGTTGTCGATGAGGTACTTACCGTACGCCTCGATTGGGTCTTGGTCGCGGAACGCATCAAGCTCTTCTTTGGTTCGGTACGTCATCGCATCGCTGGGGCTGTGGCCACTGTAGCGGTAGGTGATCGTATCGAGCATCGCCGGTCCCTTTCCTTCAAGAAGGAGGGCTTTCTTGCGCGCCGTTGCTTCAGCGACTGCGAGGGGGTTAAAGCCATCGACTCGCTCGGTGTGCATTGCGTCTTTGTTCACTCCAGCACCGAGCCGAGCGGCAATTTCATAGCCCATCGTCTCGCCGGCGGGCTGACCACCCATCGCATAAAGGTTGTTAAAGACGTTCAGAAGGAACGGGGGATAGCCGGGGTTATCTTCCCAGAGGGTGGAGTATTGATCCATCGAAGCAAGGACGAGGGCCTCATACACCGGACCGCGGGCGAGCGATCCATCACCAAGGTTGGCGATGACGATACCCTTCTTGCGGTTAATCTTCTTATAGAGCGCCGCCCCAACGGCGATCGTCCCTGATCCACCGACGATGGCGTTGTTCGGCATTGAGCCAAAGGGCTTGAAGAAGGTGTGCATCGAGCCACCGAGGCCGGCGTTAAAGCCGTTCTTCTTCGCGTAGATTTCAGCGAGGGCCCCGTAGAGGACAAAGTTCTCGGCGAGGTCTTTCACACTAGAACCCTTGTGGTGGTTTTCAACAACCTTAAAGGTGTTTCCACCCATGTACCCTTCCATGATCGAAAGGAGTTCGCTATCGCTCAACTGGGCGATAGCACTCATACTCTTGGCAAGGATCTCGCCGTGACTTCGGTGTGAGCCGAAGATTTGGTCATC
>JBBADN010000132.1:0-4309 GCA_041656455.1 Sphaerochaeta sp.
GATTCTGTCTCCTTTGGACCGGATATGAGTGATGTTCACTCAACAAAGGAGAAGGTCTCGATTCCTTCGACGAAGCGAATCAGTGACTTTACCCGCCACCTCTTAGAGATTATTGAGTAGACTGAAACATAGAGAATAAGAACAATCAGCGAAGAACGAGAGTCATTCCCGTTCTTCGCTTTTTCATTTACATCGCCTTAATTGCTTTGGCGAGCTCTTTTGCCCGAGCGAAGGCGAGTTCTTTATCCTCGGCAGTGGGCGAGCCTTGGTATTCAATCGCCTCGGCGACGCACTCGAGCTTCATCGCAGTGATGAACTCATCGAATTGCTTCTGAGCTCCACCGGACCAGCCAAATGATCCAAAGCGAAGCGTCTTTCGCCCTTGGATGTGACTACGGGTCATGATGTCCAAGACGTGGTACATCGGTGGGAACATCTTATACTCGTACGTCGGCATTCCGATGATTAGACCCTCACTTCGCCACGCTTTCTCTAAGACGAAGGATTCGTGGGTTTGAGGGATTTGGATGACGTGGATCGGGATTCCCTCGCTTTCAACACCGGCAATGATCGACTCTAAGAGCGCCTGGGTGTTTCCATACATACTCGACCAGATCAACGCCACTTCTTTCTCTCTTGGTCCATCCAGGTAGGAGGCGAGTTTGTGGTAGTGGTTGATGATCGCCTCAGGGTGGGCTCGCCACACCACACCGTGACTCGGGCCGACCATTTTAATGGGTAGATCCTTCAGCTTATCAATCCCCCGAAGAACAAAGGAGGAGAACGAGGAGACGATATTGGCGTAGTAGCGCTCCGTCTCACTGAGGAGGTGAGTCATCGTCGCTTCATCAAGCTCATCATCGAAGCAGTGATCATACCGCCCAAAGGACCCAAAGGCGTCACAGGAGAAGAGGATTCCATCTTCGACGACGTACGTCATCATCGTCTCCGGCCAGTGGATGTTTGGGGTGAGGTAGAACGTCAGGGTCTTTCCTCCAAGGTCGAGGGTTTGCCCATCAGCGACCGCTTGGACGTTCTCTTCGATCTTGTAGAACGCTTTGATGAGGGGCACCGCCTTAGGCGAGCAGAGGATCTGCACATCGGGGTAGCGCTTAATGACTTCATTGAGCGCCCCGGTGTGGTCAGGCTCCATGTGGTTAATGACGAGAAAGTCGAGTTTGTTAGTCGTTATTGAAAGCTCATCGAGTTGGGCGTTCACGATATCGAGCGCTCCATCCCAGTCCTTAACGACGTCGATTAGGACGTTGAGCTTCGAGCCTTTGACGACGTAGGAGTTAAGCATCACTCCATCGGGGATCGGCCAAATACCTTCAAATAAATCTTTGCTACCAATCTTGGCGGCAACTCGGTATACGTTATCAGCTAATCTATCTGGTTTCATAACAGCCTCCTGAACCTAAAATATACCTCAAGAGGGAGCAGTTGTATATCAGCGAGTGAGCTGACTCGCCTTTTGTAGGGCAAACATCGCCTCTTGATGGGTTTTATAGTGGGGCATGTGGGTGCGTACCGTTTCTTTAAACGCTTTTGAGTGGTTGAAGTGAATAAGGTGGGTCACTTCATGAAGGACAAGGTAAGAAAGTTCATCAACGCCGAGGGCTTGGCTGCGCAGCGAAAAGTTAAGCCGCCCCTTGGCTGAGCAGCTACCCCAGCGCTTGGTGGAGTCGCGGATCGTAAAAACGGGAGTCTTCACTCCAAGTTCTTTACTCCAGTGTTCAACAAGGGGAGTGATTCGCCTCTTTGCTTCTTTCCGATAGAGATTTTTGATCAGGGTGATGATGTGATCGACATCACTCGTAGCTGATGTCCGTATGAATAGAGAATCACCTTCAACCCACGCGCTCTCCCCTGAAGCAGAATCGAAGGAGAGGCTCACCATCCGCCCTTCATAGGGGAATTGGTCACCCTCGGTGAACGTATGACTATCGCGCAGCTCTTCATGGATTCGCTGAAGGAGGTGGTCTTTATGTTCCGTGATAAGCTCCTCGATCGTTTTTTGAGTGAGGCGATGGGGGGATCGAATCGTTAAGACGCCATCACTGCCGACGCGGATGGTAATCCGGCGGTTTGCCCGGGAGGTGAGAAGGGTGTACTGAATTGTTCCTACTTTACCGCTGCGTTTCATTCTATTAGAGTAGGGAGTATGAGAATTATGAACCTCTCCCTCCGCCAAAGCATAGCGTACCAAAAACTTCCGTTTGAAGAAAGTTCCCCAGAGTGGGGATATCTTATTATCATGGCCTCCCTCAGTACCTTGCCCATTGGCGGTGAGGTGATCATGGTGATGAACGCCGCCTTAGAGGTTTCCTTCCTTGGCCAGCGGGAGCCGTACGATGAAGCAGCGTTAGAAAAGATCGCCAACGCCGAAGCGCTTGATGCCGAAGAGGGGGACTTTATCCTTGAAGCGGGTTCATACCACTTCGCTCAATTCCCGATCGAAGGGCGCTTCGATGAGTACTCGACTTCTGAGCTCGCCCTTAAGACGGGTGATCAACTCTTCATGCGAATCCTCAAAGAAGCTGAATTGGGGTACTCGCCGCAATTCTGGGTTAAAAGAAGAGTGGAATAAGCAGCGGCGCACTGAGGCTTAGGGCTGAGCCGTGGAAGATTGAACCGACCATCGTCGCCGATCCAAAGTTCTTCGATAGAAGAACCAAGACAACATCCATCGTCGTTGCACCCCCACACGAGGCGGCGGGGTAGTAGTAGCGCCGCCCCAGTCGCCCGAAGAGGGGAATGAGGAAGAAGGAGAAGCTCTCCCGCATCAAGTTCGAAAGAAAAGAGATTGAGCCTAAGACGGGGTAACCTAAATCACTGATAAGAATTCCCGAAAGCGAATACCACCCAAAGCCACTGAGCATTCCAGCAACCTCTTTGAAGGTAAACGACGTAACGAGGCTTGCTCCAAAGGCTCCAAGGTACGTCCCAAGGATTGTATAGAGGGGAAGAAGGAAGATTGAGGGGTCCCGAAACACTGCCCCGAATGAGATCGAACGCTGAATAAGGTTCATCCCCACTAAGAAGAGCATCACATAGAGGAGGTAGGTGACGTAGGAGGAGTTAAACCATCCAAAGAGGGAGGAGTTCACTCCAAAAAGAATGCCAACAACGACGATTGAGACAAGAAAAAGCGGCTCTTTTAGGATATCCCACCCGTAACGGAGCAGAGATCCTTCCTTTCTTCGGGCAATCGCGATCGAGGAGTCGATCTCTTTGGGCAGGAAGAGCTTTGAGCCAAGAAGGGCAACGATGATCGAGCCAGCGAGACTAAAGAGGGTAAGGACGAGGGCGCTTAAGCCAATTGTAGCGAGCTCGCGTTCGATGTTTTCAATCTGGCCAGTGTTGATCCCCATAAAGAAGAGGAGAATCCATACCAACACCGTCTGGCCTACCGCCGTGGTGCGCAAGAGGCGTTCTTTCCCGATGAGTTTAGAAAAACCACTTCCCAATACTAAGGCTAAGGCGAGTTTAGCGAGATAGAGTACGGTGTCCATTATGGGATGACTCTAGCCGAAAGCTCAGCTCATTGTCAAATTCCCTTGTTAAATACTTCCTCGTTCAGTATATTAACCCGTATGACCACTACCGTTCTTAGCGACACCCGACGCCTCATCACTCTTTCCGATGGCAGAAAGATCCACCTCATTGGAACAGCCCACGTTTCCAAACACTCTGTTGAAGAGGTTGCCGAAGCGATTGAGGTCGAACAGCCCGACCACATCTGCCTTGAGTTAGATGAAGGGCGAATGAAGAACAAAGAGCAAGAGAGCTCGTGGTCGAATATGGACATCAAGAAAGTCCTTAAAGAGGGCAAAGGCTTCCTCCTTGTTGCCAACATGGCCCTCGCCTCCTTCCAAAAACGAATGGGTGATGAAACCGAGACGCAACCGGGGGCAGAGATCCTCAGTGCCGCCCACCTCGCCCAAGAGAAAGGAATACCCTTCTCCCTCTGTGACCGGGAGATCCAAGTCACCTTCAAGCGCGCCTGGGCACTCAGCAACGCGTGGAATAAAGCAAAGCTCATCGCTACCATCATCAGCGCTGTCTTCTCCAATGAAAAAATTAGCGCTGAAGAGTTAGAGGATTTAAAGAAAGCGGATGTGATGCAGCAGATGATGGACGAGATGGCGGCGGAGTTGCCAGCGGTTAAATCAGTTTTAATCGATGAGCGGGATCGCTACCTCGCAACAAAGATTTACCTCGCCCCTGGAGCGAACAAGCTCGCAGTCATCGGAGCGGGGCACATGAATGGAATCGTTCACGCCTTAGAGGCGCTTGATCAAGAGGC
>JBBADN010000133.1:0-4265 GCA_041656455.1 Sphaerochaeta sp.
TTTGTCCTGATGCTTCTTAAATGCTTTATGAAGCGCCTTCGCCGCGTGGACTCCGGCATATCCGCCACCTAAGACCACAATCTTCTTTTTGTTCATAATGCCTTCCTCAAAGAAGTAGGGCAAACCCCTACCTTGTTGTGTTGACCAGTATCTCTTATTGGTGAGCCCACTGTACCACAAAAGTAGGTACTGATGCAATTCTTTGTTTTTATATCGATACCGAGCCTATTGATTATAAATCGCATAAATTTATTGGAAAAATAACACGGATATCTCAGTTTTAACAAATCTACTCTTGCTTGTATTAAAATCACACAAAAGTGCTAGGAGAAAAAACATTGATGGAAAAATAATTATTCTAGTTTATTTTGAGCTTTCTAGTGAAATAACACCTTTAGCTCTAATGATTTGGAGATAATGTGCCTTTAGGCAGATAAACCATAGTAAACTAATAGTATTGCAAATTATCGATACAAATGTATTATATTGTCTAGGAATCTAAACCATCGAAGATACAAAAATGGATACGAGGAGTACAAACGATGAAACAAAGTAAGATTGCCGTCATAGGGTTGTTAGTATTGACAGTAGTGCTCATCCTCAGTGGATGTGGGAAAAAAAGTGAAGCGGTCCAAGTCGCCCCAAGTGCGCCAGCAGCAGCAGCCCCAGCTCTCTTAGCTGATGGGAGTTATTTTGCGATTGACACGAGCGAAGTCGCCCCCGATTGGCGGTATTTTGTTGAAGTGAGTGTCAAAGGCGGAAAGATCGTCTCGGCAAATTGGTCGGCAGTGAACCCCGCTGGTGACGATAAGAAAGCGTGGGATATGGCTGGCAAATACAACATGGTGAAGTTTGGTGGAGCTCAAGCGCAGTGGTACGAGCAAGCTCAGCGAGTTGAAGAAGAGTTCATTAAGATCCAAAGTGCCAACCTCCCCGATGCAATTAGCGGCGTTTCTATCACCTTTGATGAGTTTACCGCTCTTGCCCAGCGTGCCTTAAGCTTAGGTCCAGTAACCCAAGGGGCGTACCTTGATGGTGAGTACTACGCTGAAAAAGCAGACTTTGGTGATTCTGGGTGGAAGAACTATGTTTCAATCCTTGTTCGCAATGGAAATATCGTGAACGTCAACTGGAGTGGCCTTGACCGAGAAGGACGGGATAAGAAAGCCGTTGCCTTAGTCGGTGACTACGGAATGATCAAAGCGAGTGGCATAAAGAAAGAGTGGCACGAGCAAGCCCAAGCTGCTGAAGCGTACCTCTTAAAGACCCAAGATCCTAAAAAGATTGATCTGAAGAGTGATGGTACGACTGATGCAATCGCCGGTGCGACGATGACCGTTGCCGAGTTCTTCACTCTTGCCCAAAAAGCCCTTGCTCCAGCCAAAGCCGCCAGTGGCCCCCTTTCTGATGGCTCCTACTTTGCTATTGATACGAGTGAAGTTGCCCCCAACTGGCGCTCCTTTGTTGAGCTGACTGTCAAAGATGGAAAGATTGCCACGGCGAATTGGTCGGCAGTGAACCCCCTCGGCGAAGATAAAAAGGCGTATGATAAGGGTGGGCGGTACAACATGGTGAAGTTTGGTGGTGCCCAAGCGGAGTGGTACGAACAAGCCCAGGTTGTTGAGAACGAGTTGATCAAAGCCCAATCGACTGACCTTCCTGATGCCGTCAGTGGTGTCACAATACACATTGATGAGTTTACCCACCTCGCAGAACTCGCCTTACAGAACGGCCCTACAGCAAAGGGTCCGTACCAAGACGGTGAGTACTACGCCGAAGAACCAACCTTTGGTAATTCTGGGTGGAAGAACTACGTCGCACTCTTAGTCCGAGGCGGAAACATCGTCTATGTGAACTGGAGTGGCCTCGATAAAGATGGACAAAACAAAAAGAATGTTGCCTCTACTGGTGGCTATGGGATGATCAAGGCGAGTACGATTAAGAAAGAGTGGCACGAGCAAGCTCAAGCCGCTGAAGCGTACCTCCTAAAGACCCAAGATCCGAAAAAGATTGATCTGAAGAGCGATGGCAAGACCGATGCGATCGCCGGTGCGACGATGACCGTCAGTGAGTTCTTCACCCTTGTTGAAAAAGCGCTTGCCAACGGGCCTCGGACGTACTAAGTACCTGTATAACTGATACCAAAGAAGCCCCGGAGTTCCGGGGCTTTTCTTGGTTCATTGGAGAGTTTATTAAAAAGATGAACCCCTCACTCATCCGAGTAAGGGGTTCGCTGTGCGGTAGACTGGACTCGAACCAGCACAAGATTTCTCCCACTAGCACCTCAAGCTAGCGTGTCTACCAAATTCCACCACTACCGCGACTGAATCGGTTGAACAGGGCAACCTTACAATGAAGATGAATTGAAGGTCAAGCCCTTTTTCAAATTCTAACTCAGCGTTTCAAAAAGTTCGAGCAATTGCGTAAAGTGAGCGATTGCATCATCCACCGGCTTGGGCGTAGACATGTCCACACCCGCCTCTTTGAGGTTCTCGATCGGGAAGTATCGGCCCCCGTTAGCGAGGAAGCGAAGGTAATTCTTCCGCTCCTCTTCGCCGCCGCTAAGGACCTTTTTTGAGAGGGCGATTGCGGCACTGAGACCCGTTGCGTACTTGTAGACGTAGAAGGGGGTGTAGAAGTGGGGGATTCGTAATCCTTCCAAATCACTCACATCAAGGAACGTCACCCCTGGGCCAAAGTACTGCTCTAAGAGGGTGCGATAAATGGAGCGGACTAAGTCGAGAGTAAGCGGTGTACCCGCTTCAGCCTTCTCGTGGACTTGGTGTTCAAACTCAGCAAACATCGTCTGTCTAAAGAGGGTGGCAACAACATCATCAAGTTGCTTGGCGATGATGTAGCGCTTTGTCTGCACATCGTTTGTTGCGTTGATCATGTAGTGGGCGATGAGCTGCTCGTTGAACGTTGAGGCGACCTCCGCTTCAAAGATCGAGTAATCCCAATGGTGGTAGGGGTTGTTTCGAGCTGAGTAGTAGGAGTGCATCGAGTGACCTCCCTCGTGGGCGAGGGTGAAGAGGTCCCGCAGCACGTCTTCTTTATAGTTCATTAAGATGTACGGGTAGCCGGTGTACGAGCCAGAGGAGAAGGCGCCACTGCGCTTGCCCTTATTCTCGTAGCGGTCAACCCAGCGGTCTAAGGTAAGGCCACGGGTGAGTGTTTCGACGTACTCATCCCCAAGGGGCCTCAGCGCTTGACCAATAATTGAAACAGCTTCTTCGTATGGGGTGTGGGCGTTGACCCCACTTACCAGGGGAACGTAGACGTCCCAGTGGGCGAGATTGCGAACACCCAAGATCTTCTTGCGCAGTTCATAGTAGCGGTGCAGTACCGGTAGGCCACTGTGAACACTGGCGATTAATTGATCGTAGACAGTGGTATCGACGTCATCAGCAAAGAGGGACGCCTCGCGACTTGAGGGGTAGGAGCGAACCGTCGAGCGGAACATATCCTGCTTGATCTGTCCTTCGTAGAGGCGGAAGAGGGTGTGCCGGCTTTGGTTATACTTCGCATAAAACTGCTTATACGCTTTTTTACGGATCGCTCGGTCCTCGCTCATCAAGAAGGAAGAGAACGTCGATTGACTTAACGGTTTGCCGTTAATTGAGCCAAAGTCGAAGTCAATATTCGTTAAATCGCTGAAGGCGTTGTGGGGCGTTTGGGCGCTTTCTCGTTGAAGGGCGATGATACGCTCCTCAGACTCACTTAAAATGTGGCTCTTGTAGCGCAGTGAGCGCATGATGAAGACGTTGTACGGCTCAAAGGCGGGGTCATCCAGATAGCCTTGGATAACCTCTTCATCGATCGAGAGGAGCTCGGGGTCAAAGAAGGCGAGGGCGGCACGTAACTCTGTTAAGAGGGTACTGGCGATTGAGGCGCGCTCGACGTTCGTAGGATTGGAGGTGTCGCTCGTCCAGTTTAATGAGGCGTACGAGTAGACGCGTTCGGTGAGGATACCCACTTGGGCGTGAAACTCCAACGCCTTCAAAAACGACTCGCGCCCGGCGATTAAGCTTCCTTTAAATGAAGGGATTTGCTTAATCATTGAACGAACTTCTTGTACTCCCGCTTCCCATGCCGCGTCATCGGCAAAGAGGGGTGTTAGGTCCCACGTGTCCATCGTTTTCTGTTCACTACGCGTTAAAATCTGCATCATACTCTCCTCATAATATCCAGTAATACTCGACTTGCTTTTCCTCGGTGACCATACTCGTCTTTCGCCTTCATCCCAAGCTCAGCCATCACCATAT
>JBBADN010000134.1:0-4257 GCA_041656455.1 Sphaerochaeta sp.
TGAGCACTTAGCCTTCGATAAAGGCAAACACGTCCTCGTTGTCATGACTGATATGACGAACTACTGTGAGTCGCTCCGGGAAATTGGAACGATGAGGGGAGAGATTCCTTCTCGAAAGGGGTACCCCGGGTACTTGTACTCCAACTTAGCGGAAATTTATGAACGATCGGGGAAGATTATCGGGCGTAGTGGCTCAATTACCCAGCTGCCGATCCTTTCGATGCCGAACGATGATATTTCCCATCCAGTACCGGACCTTACCGGCTACATCACCGAAGGGCAAATCGTCTTTGAGCGAGGGATGCACGCCCGGGGGCTTTATCCCCCAATTAACCCACTTCCCTCCCTTTCGCGATTGATGAAAGACGGTATTGGGGAGGGGATGACCCGCGAGGATCACCCCCACTTAGCGAATCAACTCTTTGCCTCCTACAGCCACGTCAAAGACGTACAGAACCTCGCTTCAGTTATTGGTGAAGAGGAACTCACCGCGTTAGATCAACAGTACTTAGAGTTTGGAACGTTCTTTGAGCAGCGCTTTATTAACCAGCGCTACGATGAAGATCGCTCCATTGAAGAGACGCTTGACCTTGGTTGGGAGGCGCTGAGCAAGCTCCCTAGTGAAGAGCTGCAGCGCGTCACTGACGAAGAGATCGCCCAATACTACCGAGGCTAATATGGCAATAGATACCACCATGGCCCCAACAAGAAGCAACTTGCTCAAACTTGGCGAAGAATTAAAGTTCGCCAAGCTTGGCCACGAGCTCCTAGACCAAAAGCGTTCAATTTTGGTCGTTGAGCTGTTAACTCTTGTTGACCAGGCGGTAGATTTTGAGACTCGGGTTCTTACCTCATTAAAAGAAGCGCAAAACGCCCTCAGCGATGCGATTATGCAGATGGGACGACTGAAAGTTGGGAACCTCGCCGGGGCGGTGAATATCGATTACTCGATCACTGTAGGATCACGGCGGGTTATGGGTGTTTCAGTCCCAAAGGTCGAAACCTCCTTCACCGACCGCAGTCCCTACTTCTCCAGTGAAGAGACGAGCATCCTCAGTGAGGTTGCGATCGACCGCTACCGTAACGCCTTAACGCTGATGGGCCACTTAGCGGAGTTAAAAGTCTCGATCATGCGCTTAGCACGGGAAGTGAAGAAAACAATCCGTAAGGTAAATGCCTTAGAGAAGATCATTATTCCTCAAACTGAGGAGACGATTGCGTGGATCGATGGCCGTATTGAAGAACAAGACCGTGAAAATGTGATTCAACTGAAGACGATTAAAGATCGAATGGAACAAGTCAAACGCCTGAATGATGTTTTGACGCAAACCGATGATGATGATACAGTAACCACAGGGGTATAGCATGTCAGTCCCGTTTAAACAGATAGTTGCATATATTGATGGATCAGAGAGTTCGATGACCGCCTTGATGTACGCAATTAAGCTGGCAAAAGAGCACAATGCGCAAGCGACCGCCGTGTACGTCGTCAACACCAAAGCACTGAGTGACCTCCTTAAAAGTGGAATCTTTGTTGCAGTGGAGCGTGATGAGTACCAAAAAGACCTCTTTGAGGACGCCGATCGCTACTTGCGGCACGCTACGCGCCTTGCAGAAGAGAAAGGGGTGGAGATTGAAACCGTCAAACTTGAGGGTTCAGTCCACGCCGTTGTGAAGGAGCTAGTCAAGAGAATCGAAGCAGATCTCTTGATCCTCGGTGGGGTGAGTGATATTCGCTCCCGCCGCGATGAATTGGCGAGTGAGACCGATCGCATGATGCGAACCGCCCCATGTCCAGTTCTCGTTGTCCGGGAAGATGATGATATTTGGGATGAGTTTGAGCGCTAGGAGCGGCGAATATGAACGTACTTGAAGTATTAGAAAAAGATTTAATAAAGGTTCCCCTCGAATCCAGTGAGAAATATGCGGTGATCAAAGAGCTTGTTGAAGTCGCTGCCCACGCGAAGGGGTACGATAAAAATGCGATGCTCGAGGCAATCTTAGCCCGTGAACGCCTTGGCTCAACGGGAATC
Source organism: Sphaerochaeta sp. (assembly GCA_041656455.1). Taxonomy (GTDB): domain Bacteria; phylum Spirochaetota; class Spirochaetia; order Sphaerochaetales; family Sphaerochaetaceae; genus Sphaerochaeta. The sequence continues at coordinate 2,034 of JBBADN010000134.1, forward strand.
GGTAATGGAATTGCCATCCCGCACGCAAAAAGCGATGTCGTCACCACCGTTACGATGGTCATTGGAATTTCAAAGCTCCCAATCGACTTTGAATCGATCGATAACCAAAAGGCGAAGATCTTCTTCCTTGTTATCGCCCCCTCCAAAGAGGCGTCCGCCCACGTTGAGCTCCTTGCCTCCATCGCCCGTTCATGTTCTAGTGGAATCTTTCGGCGGATGCTCGAACAAGCAAAAGACGCCGATGAGGTCATTCAACTCTTCATGGAGTAAGAGGCCAACCAACACCTAAAGAACCAAACCTGCTCACCAACTTCTCTGGTGAGCACATTTGTGTAGGGCGGTGGTGGTAAGATTCCCTTTACAAACACCCCCGCTTCCCGTAGAGTGATTCTACGAGGCGAATGCCTATGGGGAGGAGGGGGGTGTGAGTCACGTTGTAGCCTTCAATGATCAAGAGCGAGTCCTCGTTGCGAGTTGTCGTACTGCCCTAGAAGAGAAGCGCGAAGATTTAGCGCACTACCTCGATGACCGGGTAGCGGACCTGCACTCCCTCGCTGGGATTATCTCCCGCTCTGCTTCGTTAATCAGTGATTTAGGCTTTAAAGACTCTAAGCGCGATGTTGATACCCTCGCTGCGAAGCTTGTGAACCAAGGGGTAGAAGAAGTCGTAAACCTCCCGGTTCGAGCTTCTTTGGGTCGAACGTTCATGATCGCAAAGCTCCACCTCTTTGGTTTTCTTTTAAACGTTGTGGCGAAGCAAGGCTTTATCACCGACCGCCAAGAGGAGGATGCCCTAGGGTGTTACCACGCGATTCTCTTCTCGTTAATGGCTGAAGATCTGTATATCACAATCATTGGGGATGCAAACGGCCAAGAGTCGTGGGCAAAGCGCGCCACGCGTGATCTCGTTCTTATGTGGGAGGAGCGCAGTGCAATCTCCACTACATCATTTGCCCCGCTCCTTCAGGAGTTATGGGAGGCGCGCCAAATCTTAATCCCCGTCTTAGGGACTCTGATGGGAACTGTAGAGCTGCTGCAGCTCTCAATGGGCCTCAGTGGGTATTGGCATGACTTCTTTGCCGCTCACGGTAAAGAAGAACAAACAATCCTCGCGTTAAACGAATTTCTCTTCTCCCTCTCCTATGAGCAGATTATCACCCTAGAAGAGCGAATGGCCAAAAAGGGGTATGAAGTTGTCAGCCGTGAAGGCGCCCAAGACCTCCTTGAGCTAAAGGCGAGTCAACGCTTAGAAGGACGAAATGAAGAAGAGCGGTCAGCCGTTCGACTGTACCGCTCGTTCTTGCGCCGCAACACCTTAGCGAAGGTTCGGCGTGATAGTGATAAACCTGGGCCTCGCTCCACGCTAGAACAACAGTTCATGCTCTATCTGTGGAGCATCGAGGATTAGTTGCCCAAGGCGAGGCGATAGATTGCTTCGATATCAGCGCGATCAAGCGCCTTAATTGAACCTGGAACGTGAGTTCCACCGCGGGTGCACTTCTTCGCCATCTCCAGAATCTCTTCTTCAGTAGGATCAACACCAAGGGCTTTAATTGTCGTTGGCATGTTAATCGACTCAAAGAATTCCTTCATCGCTGCAATCGCGGCTTTGGCGTCGCTGTCGACGTCACCACTGGGGGCGAGGTCAAAGACTTCGTAGCCAAAACTCGCAAAGCGCTCGGGGCGGTTTGGATAGACGTACGTTGCCCAACTATCCCACACTGCTGAAAGACCAGCACCGTGGGCTACATCGTACAGTCCGCCGAGTTCGTGTTCTAATTGGTGACACGCCCAATCTCCACCCGAACCGTTTCCTGCGCTCGTTAAGCCGTTGTGGGCGAGGGATCCAGCCCACATGATATTCGCCCGCGCTTCATAGTTTTTGGGGTCCTCTAAGAGGGTGGGGGCGTGCTTGATGATGTTCTTTAAGAGACTTGTTGCCAAATCATCAGTGAGGGACATTGAAGGCTCTTGGATGAAATAGCGCTCCATCGTGTGGAGCATCATATCAACAATCCCACTCATCGTTTGATAGACTGGTAGGGTGTAGAGGAGCTCTGGGTTCATGATGGCGAATTTACACCGCCCAAAGGGAGTACTTACTCCACGCTTAAGCCAGCCATCTTCATTGGTGATGACGGAGGAGTCACTCATCTCTGAACCAGCAGCTGCGATAGTGAGGATCACAGCGTGGGGGAGGGCACCAGGTACCGTTCGTTTTCCA
>JBBADN010000135.1:0-4250 GCA_041656455.1 Sphaerochaeta sp.
TTACAGCGCATTATCGTTGAGCCGAAGAACTCCCTGGTCCGCCAATATGAAGCGTCCTTCCGCCTCGATGGGATTGAGTTCACCTTTGCCGATGACGCCGTTGCTGCAATCGCAGAAAAGGCGTACGTGCAAAAAACTGGAGCGCGGGGGTTACGCTCGATCGTTGAGAACATTATGATGGGCATCATGTATGAGATTCCCTCTATTGAGAATGTTCAGCGCGTCATCGTCACCGGCGACTGTGTCCTCAACGGGACGAGTCCGGAGGTGATTCGTGGAGCCTGATTTTTTTAGCTATCCACCGCTACCTGCTGATATTCGCTCAGTAATCGAGGAAGGTTCCTCCTTCCTCGTCCTGGGGCACATCGGCCCCGATGGCGATTGTCTCTCAAGTCAAATCGCAATGGCAGAGCTCTTAAAGAGTTTGGGGAAAACGACAACGTTAGTGAACGCCGGGCCCTTTGAACGCTCGGAGATCACCCACCTCGCCACTCGCTTTCACACTGAGATTACCGAGGAAATGCGTTCTGATAACCCCATCGTCGTGGTCGTCGATTGTTCTTCTATGGAGCGTATCGGCTCCCTCGCTGAGCAGATTACTGGCCTTACGACGATTATCTTCGACCACCACGCCAGTGGGGAGTACTTTGGCGACTACCGCTACATCACCCCACGCTCGATCTCAACGACGTTCATCGTCATGCACCTCTACAAGGAGTTTGCCATCCCGATCACCCCTGAGATCGCTGAGCACCTCTTCTTTGGCTTTGCCACTGACAGTGGCTTCTTCCGCTTCATCAACGCTTACCGCGGTGATGTCCTCCGTTACGCTGCTGAGCTTGTTGATTTAGGTGTCTCGCCGAATGAGATGGCGGACCGGATGAGCGGAGGGAAGAACCTCGATTACGTCAAATACGTCGGTAAGCTCATCGACCGCAGTGAAGTCCTTCTCGACGGGCGCCTGATCATCGCCTCTTCGTATATTCGCGACTCGCGAGCCTTCGATACGACTGATCGACCAAGTGATATGCTCTACTCAATGCTCCTTTCAATTAAAGGTGTTGAGGTTGTTCTCTACCTCAAGGAGTTAGAGCCGCAGCTCACTGAGATTGGCTTCCGTTCCAGCCATCACAACGCCTTTAATGTTGGGGCTTTAGCGGAGAAACTCGGTGGCGGGGGCCATCGAAAAGCCGCCGGCGCCACGGTAAATCAAAGCGTTGAGTCAGTCCGTGATTTTCTCATCGAATTGGTAAAAGAACTCGTCGAAGCATAAGTGGCATACACATTGCATGATTGGGTGCACCTTCTATTAAGGAGCACCCAATGGCTTTGTATCCAATGACAAAAAACGCTTCTGCGTTGCTTACCGAGAAAGTTGTCGCCTACCAAGAACAGAAAGATGCCCGCCTCCATCGTGAGCTCACCGCCCAGATCATGGAGCTCATCTACACGATCCCCGCCCAATTGAAGATTCTCTCGAAAGAGGATTGTTGTGACTTTTTGTTTTATTGCCTTTCTTCAATCGATACCCTTATCGCTTCCTACGAAGTGGGCAAACTCTCCTTTTTAGGGTTTTTAACAGAGGTCGTCCGTCGCCGCGTTGCCTACTTTATTTCAGAGCGAAGCCGGAAGGAGCGACAGATGAAGCTCCTTCAAACCGCAGAGATCACCTACCAGGATGACGGTACATACGGGGGCTTTGAAACGGCGGAGCCGGAGGTGGTGTACACATTTTCATCCCTTCCCCACACAAGTATCTCCTCGCTTCCAACGCTCTTTCGATCTCTTCTCTGCACCGAGGTGGCCCAGGCCTATCCAATTCGCAGTGAGCTTGAACCGTTGAGGGTCCTCTTAAACACTGCAGTGAATCGCAAGAGGATGCTCATTACCCTCACGATCACCCCCGCCCTCTACGCCCACCACCTCCTTGAAGAGTTAAGCGCCCTCCTATTGTGTGACCTAACTGAGTTGTGCTGTTACCTCAATACGGCGAGCCTTGCAATACAATCGAAAGAATCGCAGCGAATTAACTTTGAGGCTACGTGCTCGCGGCACTTCCGGCGCCTCTTAGAGATCGATTATGAGATCGAGCACGAACCCTTTGAGAGTCGAAGGGAGGAGCTCTTTCAGCTTCGGGAATGGACGAATGAGAAGTACCGTAAGAAGGTAGCAAAGCTGCGAACAATGGAGCAAAGCCTCTCCCACAGTCAAGTAAGTGAGCTCCTCAACATTCCAAAAGGAACTGTTTCTTCGGCGGTTCACCACATTAAAAAACTCCTAGCTACGTATATAGACGAAAGGGGATTCAATGACTATCCTTAGGTGATGGATATTCTACTTGCATCCAACAATAATCATAAACGTGAAGAGTTTTCCCGCCTCCTAGCACCCCACCGCATTCTTATGCCCAAGGATATCGGCATCGCTTTTGATGTTGAGGAGAACGAATCGTCGTTTACCGCGAACGCCCTGCTTAAAGCGAAGACGTTAAAAGCTCTCGCCCCAGGGTATTGGGTTTTAGGTGATGACTCGGGCCTCTGTATCGACGCCTTTGGTGGTGGACCGGGATTGAAGACCGCCCGCTACGGCTTTGAAGTGCACAACCACCTCATGGAAACAGAAGAGCGCAACGCCTACCTTTTGAAAAACATGGAAGGCATCAGTGATCGAACAGCGCGCTTTGTCTGTGCGTTAGCACTCGTAGTCAGCGACTACCGCGTCTACACCGTCTGTGAAGAAGCCCGCGGCTCGATCGCCTATGCGATGAGCGGGGGTGAAGGCTTTGGCTACGACCCCGTCTTCATCGTGGAAGGCAAAGATATGGTGATGGCTGAGCTTGGGATGAAGGCGAAAGACGAGTATGGTCACCGAGGAAAAGCAAGTCGAGTATTACTGGATATTATGAGGAGAGTGTGATGCAGATTTTAACGCGTAGTGAACAAAAAACGATGGACACGTGGGACCTCACGGCCCTCTTTGCCGATGACGCGGCATGGGAAGCGGGAGTACAAGAAGTTCGAACGATGATTGGGCAAATCCCTTCGCTTAAAGGAAGCTTACTCGCTGGGCGCGAATCGTTTTTAAAGGCGATGGAATTCCACGCCCAAGTGGGTATCCTCACCGAGCGTGTCTACTCGTACGCCTCATTAAACTGGACAAGCGACACCTCCAACCCCACGAACGTTGAGCGTGCCTCGATCGCCAGTACCCTCTTAACGGAGTTACGTGCCGCCCTCGCCTTCTTCGATCCCGAGCTCCTCTCGATCGATGAAGAGGTTATTCAAGGCTACCTTAATGACCCCGCCTTTGAGCCGTACAAAGTCTTTATCATGCGCTCACTGCGCTATAAGAGCCACATCCTAAGCGAGTCAGAGGAGCGAATCATCGCCCTGCAGCGAGAAAGTGCCCAAACGCCCCACAACGCCTTCAGCGATTTAACGAATATCGACTTCGACTTTGGGTCAATTAACGGCAAGCCATTAAGTCAATCGACGTTCTCCTCCTTCTTGATGAGCGAGGACCGAGCGATTCGTAAAAAAGCGTATAAGCAGTTTTATGCAAAGTATAACCAAAGCCGGCACACCCTCTTCCGCCTCTACGAAGGACAAATTAAACAGGATATGTTCCGCTCGACGGTTCGCTCCTACCCCTCTAGTCGGGAGGCATCCCTCTTTGCCGATGACGTTGATCCTTCGGTCTATGATCAATTAATCGCCAGTGTCCACAGTGGTTTACCGGTGCTTCACCGCTACTACGAATTGCGCAAGAAGATCCTTGGGGTTCGAAATCTCGCCCACTGGGACGTCTACGTCCCCCTTGTAAGTGGGGTCAACGCCCACACTACGTACGATGAAGCGGTTTCGATTATCGCCAATGCGTTACAACCCCTTGGAAATGAGTACGTTGAAACACTTACCCGTGGGCTCACCTTAGAGCGGTGGGTCGACCGCTACGAGAATAGAGGTAAGCGCAGTGGCGCCTTCTCCTCTGGCTCGTACACTGGGTATCCGTACATCCTCATGAACTACAAAGAGGACGTGCTCCGTGACCTCTTCACCCTCGCCCACGAGGGGGGCCACTCAATGCACTCCTACTACTCAGCTAAAAACAACCCCTACCACCACTGGGATTACTCAATCTTTGAAGCTGAGGTCGCCTCAACGTTCAACGAGCAGCTCATCGCCCACTACATGATCAACGCAACAAACGATGTGCAGACAAAGCGCTACATCATCGCCAAGCAACTTGAT
>JBBADN010000136.1:0-4239 GCA_041656455.1 Sphaerochaeta sp.
TATCGACCGATGTATCGTCGATCCCTCGGCCCGCATCCAGCACTATCTAGACGGGAACATTGAGAAGTACGAATCGCTCTGGCGCACCGATGTACTGATCCCTCAGGGTTACGTGGTCTACAGTGCTTTCATACGCAATCCACAATGGAAATGTGTCTTCATAACAAGCCGTAGGGAGTGGGCTAGACAATCTACGGCGGCTACCCTTCTGAAGATCTGGCCCGACGCAGAGTTTGATCTCCTCATGCGACCGAACGATGTCACTAAGGAAATCAAGGATGATGCCGAAATAAAGCCGTGGCTTTTAGCAGAGGCGGGATATTCTGTTAAGGAGGTATTTCTAGCATTCGATGACCGCGACTCGGTAGTCAACGAGTGGAGAAGACTAGGAGTTACCTGCTACCAGACGGATCGCGATATCGGACATTAGCCGCAATTTGATGGTTTAGGAGGTAATGGCCATGATGACACTTTCTCAAATCGTTAAACGGACTACGCGTCCTCGTCTAGAAGCTGCTCGCTATGTTAAGCTCATCCGGATCAAGAAAGGACGGGATCTGGACGGAACTGCTTTCATAGCAGCCCAGACTTATTCAACTCATACCTGGAGTCCGTCCTTACATTCTTGGATTCGCAACCGAAACAGTCCCAAGTACATCAGCGTAGTCAAATTCCTCGATCGAAAGCTACACTGTCAAGTTTCGTGCTCCTGCGGCGACTTCACCTTCCGTTTCGAGACTGCGTTGAACAAGAGGGGAGCAGCTGAAATAGAGTACAGCAACGGCGAGGATCCGGTAATGACTAACCCAACACTACGACCTCAGGCTTGCAAGCATATAGTTCGTCTGTACCTTTCAATAAGAGATCAGATAGAATGACCAAAGAATATCAGCACTCTGAGACGTTCAATGTTCTGAAGGCCACTCACGAAGAGATATCCAAAAATCTGACGAGTAGTCAATACTTGCAGACTCTGGATTTCTTTCTCTGGAACGCAGTAGCGCCGATAGTGACTGAATGTCGTCCCTTCTTTAATGGATTCATAGCAAAGTGCGTATCTACGCAGACCCTGAATCCCGGGACTAAGTTCGCCAGCGATAAAAACACGCTCCCTGAGCTTCTGTTCGAACTTTGCAACACTCCGAGTGCTGATAAAGCAATGAACATCCTGAAGAAGATGCGATTTAATCGCGGGGTGATGTTTGCTATGATAAACGTTCACCAGAGATTAACCTCAGGATACAAAGAGCTGCACTCGCTGTTCAGTAGTGAGCCTGTCATTTCGCGCGTCCAGCAGATGCGAAGAATTGAGCAATCCGTTGGTTGCAACTTGGGTTCCCGATTATATACGATCATGGATCAGATAGAGTACTGGGACGATAAGGCCCGGTGGTTCAAGGGATTAATAGTCCAGAAGTATACACGGATGGCTATGATCCAAGCTCAGCGAACCTACGTTCAGTTCAACCATGAAGTTCCTCTAGACGACGTATCACAAATTTATCTTTTGATAGTAAACAAGGCTATCGATCGCTGTGACTCTAGGCTAGGAGTATTGACTACCTTCATAAACGGATGGCTACCAACGGCGCGAGCTATGGTAGCTAAATTGGCTAATCACCCCACTGAATCCTACGAAAATCTTACAGAACTCAATGACCCGGCTCTCGCGGAAATGAGCGTTATTCCGGATTTTACCTTTGAGGACTTACAGCATCTAGCGTACCAAGCCCTGGAGATCGATCCCGTGGGTATAGTGCGAACTAGCTTAGGAATACCGCAGTACGCCAGCAGCTCACAACATCGTCAACTAATAAGGTACATAAAACATGAACTTTAAACAAATCGTTTCCAACCAATATTCACTGAATGATCTCATGTCCAAGAAGACTTGGCTGAACAATCCAAACGTGGATATGCACCAAGCCGCAGTAGACGAGGCTATTACGGAACTCGTTCCGGCTACCGGATGGGTTTCGTGGTGGAAGAAGGTCGAACCGCAGACTGATTTCTACAACTGCCAACTGGAAGTCATCGATATCCTTCATTTCCACATCGGCGCGGCTATTCAAGAATTGATGTACGAAACAGTATATCAGAAGGTGGCATTCGCGGAGACGGAATCCAGCACCGAGTGTCTTGATCTCATGAAGATCTACCCAACCCAGGAATCTTTTGAGAAAGCATGGGATAGTGGTCAAGATATGGTGAATCTCACGGAACAGGAACGCGAACACGTTATCGAGGAACTAGCGGGGCTCTTGGAACCGGCCAGCCGCGAAGCGATGGCAAACGAAAACCCCCGCCGAGCCGTGCAGTCCTACGTCGGAGCTTTGCTTCAGTACGGAGCAATAGACAGCATCTCCAACTTCTTCGATTTGGCTGCCACATTCCATCTGTCCACAGAACACATCATGTGGATGTATGCCGCGAAGCACACTCTGAACGAATTCCGCGCACACAACAACTACAAAGGCGATGATCCGAGCCGACCCCCCTACTCCAAGATCTGGGACGGACGCGAGGACAACGCTCACCTGATGGATTGGGTTCGTGAACGCATTGCTTCTAAGGAAAGCCTCACCAAAACTCAGATCACGGAATTCCTCCAGACCACCTATCAGAGCTTCCATGGATAAGGTAGAGCTTCTTCACAGAACTGTGGATGCAGCTTACGTGCGGGATCTTGAACTTCAAGTAAAGCAGATGCAGGAACTGGTCCAGTGTAAGATCAATGCCGATGTCATCGACGCCGTGTACCGGCACATGAAAGAGCATAACCGAAGCCGAGTTCTTGCTCTTTACACGATACTGGAAGCGACCAGCCGAACTTTGTCCTCCATGGAGATCACATCCGAAAACGTAAATAGAGTGGCAACGGCAATCCAGAAGTCAATGAATATGTTAAACCAGGAGAAATCATGAGTAGAAAGTACAAGGGTACTGATCTTGACGACACGAGGACCGGGGGCGGGGACAATAGTCCACGGCCCGAGGACTTGTTGGAAGTGTTCCCGTACCCAAAGAAGAAATGGCTGCGCATCCGTATTGATGGAGCCATCTTCATGACTGCGGGCTATTGGGTAAAGACAACTCGGAAGGACGGAAGTCAAAGCAAGTTCTACGTGGAATGTCCAAGCTGGAACGCCGAGTCCCAGGAGCGCGATCCCAACATCTACGATCCGTGGCGGGACGCGGCCGACCGGATCAATACCAAAGACAACCAGATCATTCAATTCAGCCGTGCCGGATGGGGGAACGCTATTGTCCGTAGCGTTCAGTCGGACAAACCGAAGAAGCCAAAGTCCCCAACGAAAGCCGAGCGAAAATCCGGCTTTAAGGAAAAGGATAGCGAAACCTACACTCCATGGCGAGCAGTACGTCTCCCGACATCGCTAATCCGGGAATTGAAGAGCTTGAAAGGACTTAACGTCCGCGAATCCAAATCCGGGAACACCGAGGGTTACAGTGTAACCCATCCGAAGTACGGATGCGACGTTCGGGTTATGTGGGATCCAGATGCGAGGCCGAACAGCTACCGCGTACAATTGGACAAGCGCACCCCGATCAAGGAGGACGAGGAGGAAGCACTACGCCAGGATCTATCTCTGCTGATTGCAGAAGTCGATGAGAGCGAGGTCAAAAGGAATTTCGAGTCTTGGGCTTCGCGTAATAACATCAAGTCCGGCAAGAAATCTCGTGATGACGATGATGATGATGATCTCGATGATGACGATATCGACGATGATGATCTGGACGATGATGACGAGCCCAGAAAGAAGGGTAAGTCTAAAGCCAAGGGTTCCAGCAAGAAGTCGGGGAAGAAATCGAAAAATCGTGACGATGATGACGATGATCTGGACGACGATGACCTGGATGACGACGATGACCTGGATGACGACGATGACCTGGATGACGACGATGACCTGGATGACGATGACGATGACAATGACGATCGCCCGTCTAAGAAAAAGAAATCTTCCAAGAAGTCTAAATCTGGAAAGAAGAAATCGCGCGATGATGACGATGATGATCTGGATGACGATGATGACGATGATGATCTAGACGATGACGATGATGACGACGATGACGATCGCTCGTCTAAGAAAAAGTCAAAATCGAAGAAGCGGAAGTCGCCGGCTTGGGATGATGATGACGATGATCTCGATGATGACGATGACGATGACGATGATCTCGATGACGATGACGATGATGATCTCGATGATGACGACGATGATG
>JBBADN010000137.1:0-4205 GCA_041656455.1 Sphaerochaeta sp.
GAGTGAAGGACCTCTTGTGAGTGATATTCTTAAGTACGCCCTCATTACCAGCGAACACGCCATTGATTACCAAGATATATCATCGAACCTTCGCTTTTATGATAAAGCGTTGAGTGACCAAGTTGAACGGGAAGCACACATCCTCGTTGAATTGACTCAATACGTAGCAGAAGAAAAATCAGAACAGCTCTACCTTCAGTACCAACCCATTGTTGGAGTGCACTGCAACACGATCGTGGGCTTTGAAGCGCTCGCTCGTTTTACCAGCTCCACCTACGGTGTTGTTCCCCCAAATGAATTCATTGCGATCGCCGAGAAGTATAAGCTCATCATCCCCCTTGGGTGGAAGATTACTGCCCAAGCACTCGCCTTTGGAAAGGCACTGAGCACTCGGGGCTTTGATGACCTTAAGATCTCAATTAACTTCTCCGTCTACCAACTTCTTGAAGATCAATTTGTATCGACGTTGGACGCGTTAGTAGAGGAGCACGATCTCGATCCTTCCCGCCTCATCCTTGAAATTACAGAAACTGGGGTAAATACGACGTATCGGCGGGTGAACTTAATCCTAGGTGAACTACAGACCCTTGGCTTTACCGTTGCGATCGACGATTTTGGGGTTGGATATTCAACGTTTGCCCGGGAGAGCGAGCTTAACGTCGATTACTTAAAAATTGATAAACTCTTTGTTGATCGCCTTCTGACCCCAAGTGAATATGAATCCGTAATTCCCGATATGATTTCAATGGTCCATAAGCTCGGGCACACCGTTATCGTTGAAGGGGTGGAGCACGAAGAGCAGAAGAGGTATTTGGAGGAGTTTGGGTGTGACCTCTATCAAGGATTCCTTTTCAGTAAACCCCTCGATTGCACCGTAGCCCTCGGTCTCCTCAGCTCAGCGTAGCGCATTGGAGGAGGGCCAATCTTGATGTGTACTCAAGCTATGGCAGTTGGTGGCATTGGTTGGGTTATTCTCAGCTTTGTTGTAGCCCGGGGAGCGAAGAACCGGGGACGTTCCTATGGGGGATATTTACTCTTTTCTCCAATTATTGCTGGTTTTATCCTTTTTTTGCTCGATCCGAAGCATTAGTTTGAGATGATTTTGGTAATACCGTTCACCCTAAGCTGTACCTAACCTGAATACCAGGAAAAATAATCACCCCTTTCGTAATCGTGCTGCATTAAACCCCCCGAAGGGGTACCACCAAAAGATTGTATCGAAGATCAGGAGGATGATTGGATAGATCCTCAGCGGCCAGGAAGGAAGGAGAATAATTAAAAGGCTTAAGGCGGTGGTTGAAGCAATCGCCATCTTTTTTAATGTTTTGGGGTTGGGTTTACCGTTGAGGTAGACGTTTCCTGGGACGGGGAAGGGGACGCCGAAGAAGAAGGGAAGGATAGTTCCTAAGAGGTAGGCGGTATCCCATCCTCGGTAAACCCCCTCTTTTTTGGCAATTATGGCCATAGCTGCTGTTCGGATAATAAGGGTGAGGGCGGGAATAAGGAAGATTGTCTTTGAATAGGTGATTGGCTTTAGGATTGAGATCTTACAGTAGAGCGGCAGGAGTAAGAGGGTGTTGAGGATGATGGTCCCTCCTAAGGCGAGAAGATTTGTTTTTGCTTCCTTGGCGGTGTTTGTGTAGAGGAAGTACCCCATATCAAAAGAGCGAGCAGCTACGTTGTTGAGTTTGAAGATTCCTGTGCCAAAATGAATGAGCTGTTGAAGCGGACCCATGATGGTAAAGCCGGTGAGCTGCTTCGCTGAGGCGTAGTTATCCCCTTCAACGCATGCGGTGATCGTGGTGCAGCCATTGTTAGTGAGAAAGAGCACTGCTTCATCAACGAGCGCTTGAGCGAGGCCTCTGCCTCGGTGGTTTGAATCAACGTAGAGCCAGCCGATGTAGCCAATTTTCTGAGCCTTGGTCGGGATGATATCAAGGTTAATGCCACCGATGACGCTATTTCCTTCCCGGGCGATGAGGGTGGACTCTTCCTTAAGAAAGAAGATTGAGTGGTATCGCTTTTCAAACGAAGCGCTCATTAATGCTTCGGTTTCGTTACGAAACGGGGGCGAGATGAGTTCGATAATGGCCATACCCTTATCGTAAAGGAATCATCATCTGGAAGACTAGAGGATCTTCGAATATACTGATGCTATGGCAGTTGGTGGCATTGGATGGATTATTCTCAGCTTTGTAGTTGCCCGGGGTGCGAAGAACCGGGGGCGCTCCTATGGGGGCTACTTACTCTTTTCTCTCTTCTTTTCTCCAATTATTGCTGGTTTTGCCCTCCTATTGCTCGATTCGAAGCAGTAATTCAATAAACATATGTATACGAGACTTTTGCCATAGGCGGACCTTTCTGTTATACTAGGGCCATGGCTGTGACAGTATATGACGAATCAAAGATCCAAACGCTCAGTGCGCTGGAGCATATTCGAAAGCGCCCAGGGATGTATATCGGGCGGTTGGGCAATGGCTCGCACATCGACGATGGAATTTATATCCTCATCAAAGAAGTCATCGATAACTCAATCGATGAGTTTATTATGGGTTTTGGTTCGAAGATTGAGATTCGCCTCAAAGAGAACCAAGTCCGAATTCGAGACTGGGGACGAGGTATTCCATTAGGCAAAGTGATCGAGTGTGTCTCCGAGATTAACACCGGGGCGAAGTACAACGATGACGTCTTCCAATTCTCCGTTGGGCTTAACGGGGTAGGAACAAAAGCTGTTAACGCTCTCTCCTCCGACTTCGAAGTCACCAGCTACCGCGAAGGGAAGTTCACCAACGCTATCTTTAAACAAGGCATCCTTGTTAAAGAGACGAATGGCAAAACCAAAGAAGCAAATGGAACGGAAGTAATCTTCACCCCCGATGAAGAGCTCTTTGGTGAATACACGTTTAATGAAGACTTTATCATCACCCGAATTTGGGGATACGCGTATTTAAACACCGGCCTCAGCCTTGAGTACAACGGGCGAACCTTCCGCTCCGCCAAAGGCCTTGGTGATTTACTCGCCAAAGAAGTTGGTGATGAGGGGCTCTATACAACGATTCACCATAAAGGTGAGCAGCTTGAGTTTGCCCTCACCCACGTGGGGGGAACGTACGGGGAGAGTTACTTCTCCTACGTCAACGGCCAGCATACCAGTGATGGGGGAACCCACCTCTCAGCATTTAAGGAAGGCATTGGTCGAGGTATTAGTGAACACTTTAAAAAGAACTGGTCACCACAGGACGTCCGCGAAGGCGTCATCGGGGCGATCGCGGTAAAGATTAAAAGCCCAATCTTTGAATCGCAGACGAAGAATAAACTCTCCAATACGGAAATCCGCACGTGGATCGTCAATGAAGTCAAAGATGCAATTATCGATTTTCTCTTAAAGAACCCCACCGAAGCGCAGAAGATCTCCAAGAAGGTGATGCAAAACGAAGCGCTCCGCAAAGAGCTTAATGAAGTAAAGAAAGGGGCGAGGGAGTCTGCTCGGAAAGTCTCGATTAATATTCCTAAGCTTAAGGATTGTAAGTACCACCTCGGCCAAAGCGCCGCCCATAAAGAGAAGTGCGATAACTCAATGATCTTCATCACCGAAGGAGACTCGGCGAGTGGAACGATTACTAAGACGCGCGACGTCCTAACCCAAGCGGTCTTTAGCCTCCGGGGAAAGATCCTCAACGTCCACGGAAAGAAGAAGACCGAAATCTATAAGAACGCCGAGCTCTACAACATGATGGTTGCCCTTGGTATTGAAAATGGCGTTGAGGACCTTCGCTACGGCAAGGTCATTATCGCCACCGATGCTGATACCGATGGGTATCACATCCGGAACTTGTTAATGACGTACTTCCTCACGTACTTCGAAGACCTCGTTCTTTCGGGCCGGCTCTACATCCTTGAGACTCCGCTTTTTCGAGTTCGAAATCGATCAACCACGGTATACGCGTATAATGAGAAACAGCGTGACGACGCCATCGCCCAAATACGAGGGGCGGAAGTCACTCGCTTTAAAGGTCTTGGGGAGATTGACCCCAGAGAGTTCGGCCAGTTCATTGGAGAAGACATGCGCCTTATTCGCGTCAGCCTCCCGGAAGTAACTGAGATGCACCGCTCCTTGGAGTTCTACATGGGGAGTAACACCCCTGAACGACGGTCCTTCATCATGGAGAACTTACTCTAATGACGCAGGCACATCAGATCTTTCG
>JBBADN010000138.1:0-4194 GCA_041656455.1 Sphaerochaeta sp.
CTTCACGGGCGAAGACAACCTCGTCCTCAATGTTCTTCAGTAAGTTGAGGTAGCGCTCTTCGTGGTGTTTCTCAATCTTAGCAACCATGTCCATCAAGGAAGCGACTTTTGTAAAGCCTTCTTCCCGGGCGTCTTTTGCAAAGTTAACGTACATCTCAGTCCACTCGTAGTGCTCGCCAGCTGCGGCGTCCTTGAGGTTCTGAGGGGTGCTTTGAATCTCGCCACCCTCTTGGAGGAGCTTGAACCAAATCTTGGCGTGCTCCTGCTCGTTGAAGGCAGTCTCTTCGAACAGCTTACCGATGTGCACGTACCCATCTTTCTTCGCTTTAGACGCGTAATAGGTGTACTTGCTTCGGGCCATCGACTCACCTGCGAATGCTTCCCACAGGTTCTTTTCCGTCTTCGTTCCCTTTAAATCCATGTGATTCTCCTTGTCCTGTCTTTCGACAGTTATTTCGTTTGACAATCGGGACATACCCCGTTAAACACTACCTCGTAGGACTCAAGGGTATAGCCATGAAGATCAAGATCTTCAAAGGCGACTGAGAGGTCCTTCGTTACAACGACATCATGGACGTTTTTGCACTTAACGCATTGGATATGGTAGTGGGGGTTGAGAATACGATCGTAGTGATCGGGTCCACCAAGGACCTGTACCCGCCGAATCTTTCCATCTTCGACTAGTGCGTTAAGGTTGCGATACACCGTAGCCCGACTAATAGTTGGGTACTTTTGGATGATCCGTTCATATATTTGCTCGGCACTCGGATGGTCTAAACACTCACTAAGCGCATCCCACACCAAGCCCTTTTGAATTGTTTGTCTTCGTTCTTTCATATAGCTAGTAGATTACTGATAATGTATTTCAATAATAATGATAGATGATGGTTTTAGGGGTGTCAACAACGTTCAGAAAAATCATTATTGGTAGAAACAATAAATCCCACCACCAGAGTAGTAGTGGGATTATTCAACGATAAAAATCGGTTATTCGTCGCTTCGATTCTTGCGGGGAGCCTTTCCGCCAAACCCATACGGCTTCGGTGGAGCTTTGCGCTCACGACGCGGTCGATCATCCCGACGAGGACGATCTTCAAACGCCCGTTCTGCCCGGCGGCTGCCGTCATCAGAATCCCGGCGAGGACGATCATCAAAGTCCCGACGCGGTCGATCGCTGAAATCTCGACGAGGGCGATCATCATACCTTCTTGGTCGGTCATCAAAGTCCCGACGGGGTCGGTCATTGAAATCACGACGAGGTCGATCGTCGAAGTCTCGACGGGGACGATCATCATACCTTCTTGGGCGGTCATCAAAGTCCCGACGAGGACGGTCATTGAAATCACGACGCGGTCGATCATCAAAGTCCCGACGGGGACGATCATCATACCTTCTTGGGCGATCATCAAAATCCCGACGGGGTCGGTCATTGAAATCACGGCGAGGTCGATCGTCGAAGTCCCGACGGGGACGATCATCATACCTTCTTGGGCGATCATCAAAGTCCCGACGGGGTCGGTCATTGAAATCACGGCGAGGTCGATCATCGTACCTTCTTGGGCGATCATCAAAGTCTCGACGGGGTCGGTCATTAAAGTCTCGACGAGGACGATCATCGTACCTTCTTGGGCGGTCATTGTATTCTCTTCGCGGACGGTCGTCGTACTGACGGCGGCCTCGATCATTGGAAGATCGGCGCTCTTCTGTTTTACTTTCGCGCTCTTTCTTTACATCACCTTCTTGGTCGAGTTCATCTTCCCATACGAGGGTCCAAGGATCATTCTCCTCTTCACTTAAAAATACTTGTTCAACAATTTCTTCGCTCTCGGTCGCCTCTATGACCTCTGGCTCTTTCTTTTCTTCTGTACTCATTTCTATTTCATCCATCTGCGCATCTCTTAGCGCTCTTTTAATCTTCCGGTCTTCTTTAAATATTGCCGGTATCTCGTGATCCCGCTCTTTCGTTAGTACCCATGTTCGGGCGGTCCCTGATCGGCGGGTAAATCCAGGGGCTAATAACTCGCGGGTCCGCTCTTCAATGGCGTACCCTCCTAACATCTTTTGATCTAGTGAAAACCCTCCTAAATTGGAAGAAACTATAACCGTTCCTCCCTTCCTCAATAATCGATTCAACGCTCGTAACCAGCGTCCATGATCGCGCACGATATCAAAGTCGTGCTCCATTTTCCGCGAATTGGAGAAGCTTGGGGGATCGAAGATGATAATATCGTAGATCCGCTTCTCGCGTAGCGCTTCTTTAATATACTCAAAAGCATCGCGAGTGTCACATCGGTACGTCGGCCCTGTAAACCCATTTCGTTCTAAGTTTGCCTCTGCCCACGCACTGTACGTCGCTGAAAGGTCCACCGAATCAACACGGGAAGCTCCCCCTCGGGCAGCGTACACACTAAACGCTCCAGTGTAGGAGAAGAGGTTAAGCACCGCTTTACCAAAACTCATCGATCCGACGAGCGCTCGAGTCGGCATGTGGTCTAAGAACAAGCCAGTATCTACCCGCTTGGTTAAATCAACGGTGAAGGAGAGGCCTTGCTCTTGTACTTCAACCATCGTTGACTCGGGCTCTTGCACCTCATGTTGCTCCCGCCCAAAACGCTTTTGACGGTGGTGGTAGATGACCTTTTCAATCGGGACGTAGAGCATCCGACTGGCGATGTCGATCGCCCGATTTCGCTCATCATCCTCAAGTCCATCTTCACTGTAATCGGTGATCCGAACCCACTCTGCCCAGAGATCGACGGTAACGGGAAAGTACTCTAAATTGCGGTCATAGACGCGCATACAGTTTGTATCAGTTCCATCTAAGAGGCGGCGCATGGCTAACGCGTTGCTTTTCAGCAACTTGCCAAAATCTTTTTCTTGATAATCCATACGCCCTCGCTACTCTTTCTGCAACGCAGTGTATATGCTACTATGGAAAAAAGCTAGAGAGGCGAAAGAGCGCAATGGATGATGATGCCCATAAGTTCATAGAAGAACTTGAACAAAGACACGGAAGCAAGCTCACGTGGCGCACCTATGCAACGTGGTACGCATCGACCAAAGGAATCGTCCGAGAATATGGCGTATTTCTTTACAAAGTAAAAGATTCATTTTTCTTTGAAGATTTCGAGCGTCAGCCAGCCCTTTTTGGCTTCGCCCTTCGCCCGCGTAAGGGAAAAGAACCATTTGTCAAATACGAAGACTCATTTTTAGCAGGCGACGTCGTGGAAGTTCGCACCGTCCCTCGAGCCGAGGCGCTTAGGGCTGCCGAGCATCCTAACTACCCCCTACGCAGTGCTTCATGGTTTGATAAAGCGTTTCGCCAAGTAGTTGAAATGGTCGCCCTCAATACTGGGGTAATTCACTTCTTCGAAGTGATGGATAGAAAGGAATTTAGAAGGAGAATAAACGATGGGAGCGTTTAAAGCGTATGATATTCGAGGAATCTACAACGTAGATTTCAATAAAGATACCGTCTACAAGATTGGATACTTTCTGCCAAAACTCTTGAAGAGTACGGCCGTTCTTGTTGGTCGGGATGTCCGAACCAGCAGTGATGAAATATTTGAGGCCCTCAGTGAAGGCATTATGGATAGCGGAGCGGATGTGTGGGACATCGGCTTAGCAACAACGCCGATGGTCTACTTCTCCACCGTCCATTTTAAGGCTGACGCCTCAGTTCAGATTACCGCCAGTCATAACCCTGCCGAATACAATGGTTTGAAGATTAGCCGAACCAACGCCGTTCCTGTTGGCTCAGACAGTGGCTTAAAAGAACTTGAGGCAATGGTTCTTAACGATGAGATTATCGTCGCAGAAAAGAAAGGGACGATTATCACTAAAGAGGCAAAAACGCCGTACATTGAGTTCCTACAAGCGTTCACCCCCGATACCTCTGACCTAAACCTCTCGATTGACCTCTCCCATGGGATGGCAAACCTCATCGTCAAAGACCTCTTAGGGACGAAACACCACTACCTCTACGACCACTTTGATGGAACCTTCCCCGCCCACGAACCCAACCCCCTTGAAGTAGAAAACACCTACGACCTTCGCGATGCAGTCATTGCTCATAAGAGCGATATTGGCATCATCTACGACGGTGATGCTGACCGAGTGATGTTCCTTGATGAAAATGGGCGCTTCCTTCAACCCGATTACATCACCAGTCTTTTGGGCTTGTACTACTTAGAG
>JBBADN010000139.1:0-4183 GCA_041656455.1 Sphaerochaeta sp.
TCTGCCGCAGCGGACCTTCGCCGCGAAGGCCACCGGGTGGTGATCTTCGAAGCACTTCATAAAGCGGGTGGGGTGTTGGTGTATGGAATCCCTGAGTTCCGCCTCCCTAGAGAGATCGTCCAGCACGAGCTTGATATCCTCCTAAAGATGGGAGTTGAACTGCGAATGAACTACTTAGTAGGAAAGACCCGAACCGTTGATGAACTCTTTGATAAAGATGGCTTTGATGCAATCTTTATCGGCAGTGGCGCTGGCCTTCCCCGTTTCTTAGATATTGAAGGGGAAAATTCAATTGGAGTCTTCAGTGCCAATGAGTACCTCACCCGAAGTAATCTGATGAAGGCGTACGCGAAAGAAAACGCGTTAACTCCAATGTACCGCTCCAAGCGTGTAGCTGTCTTTGGGGCAGGAAACGTTGCAATGGACGCAGCTCGAACGGCAAAGCGCCTCGGTTCTGAAGTAGTCAGTGTTATCTACCGCCGAACGGAAGTGGAGATGCCTGCCCGGCGTGAAGAGATCGCCCACGCCAAAGAAGAGGGTATTGAGTTCCTCTTCCTCCACGCCCCGAAGCGCATTATTCCTAGTGAAGATGGACGGGTCAAAGAAGTTGAAGTCATTGAGTGTAAGCTCGGACCCCCTGATGAGGATGGGCGCCGCCGCTCGATGATGATTGAAGGAACGGAGCACATTCGCTCCTACGATACGGTCATCGTTGCGATCGGGAACGACTCCAACCCGCTGATCAAAGCAACAACTGAAGGAATTCAAACGAGCCATAAGGGAACCTTTATTGTCGATCCTTCAACGTGTGCAACGAGCTTAGAAGGCGTGTGGGCTGGTGGGGACATCGTCTTAGGGGCGGCAACGGTCATCTTGGCGATGGGCCAGGGGCGCAAAGCAGCGAAGGCGATGAACGAGTACTTAGCGGCGCTTTAGTACCACACTCCATTACAGAGAAGATGATCAACCGTTCGGTCGTATTTGCCGGTGGGGAGTTCTTCAACGAGTTGGTAGCTCCGGCACACCCCAATAGAGAGTACATCTGAGTAACGACCGAGATAGCGGTCGTAGTACCCCCGTCCCCGTCCAAGGCGTTGACGGGTTGTGCTGTAGGCGAGGGCGGGCACGATGATCACTGCGTGTTCATCGGGAAAGACTTCTGTTGAACCAAGGGGCTCCCGAATACCAAAGCGTCCTTTTGTTAAAAACGCTAAATCAGTGACTTCGTAGAACGTGAGAGTATCATCCCCATTTGAGCGGGGAAGGGCTAAGCGCTTTGTTTGAAGGGCTGCTTCAAGAAGTGGCGTAATATCAACTTCGCCTTTGATCGGGAAAAAGCCAAAGATCCACTCTCTATCTTGGAACCACGATGAGGAAGTCAAGGCGTAGACACTCTCTTGGTCTTCTTCGCTCCAATCAGCATCACCTATTTCCTGGGTGCGCGCCTTCATCACCGTTCGGAGTTCAGCTTTCGTCATCGAATGACCTCCACAGTGATGAAGAGCAGCGTGAGAAAGAACAGCGGAAGATCGATGAGGGTAAAGGATTGATACGCTCGCCTTCTGTGTGCTTGAAAAAGGCGGCCTTGGAGGGCGAGGGCTTCTTCTTCAAGGCGAAGGAAGAGGACTTCAAAGAGGGAGGCGAGGTAGGTAAAGAGGGTTCGAATCGACCACTTCATCGCCCGGGCTCGGTGGGCAGCGGAGACTTCTTCACTAACGCGAAAAATCATTGGAACCATTGCAAGAGTTAATTCTATGCCGGTGGCAATAATCGTCCGATTAAGAAGAGGGATTGCCCCGGCGAGCTCATCAGGGCTTGTTGAATCAGTGATGAGCATTGCATAGAGAATCATTAATGCGTAGCGGGCGATCTTCATGAGGGCGCTTTGCCATTGACCCGAGGCGAGGTATTCACTACCGCCGATGAGGATGAAGAGAACGAAGAAGAAGCGCCCTTGGCGGAAGTAGGAACGAATGGGGAGGCGTTGGATGATTAGAAGGCCAAGAAGGGTGAGGCTGATGATCCCTACTAAGAGCGGTGAGCCAGTTAAAAGAAGAAAGCACGTGGTGATGAGGCTGATAAGTTTCACCAGAGCGTGGGTGTTATGAAGCAGCCGCTCTTGGTGGCGATAGGCGAAGATTACTGCATAAGCCATGTGAGCTCCTCTACTCGCTTTCCCTTCGGGGTGTAGATTCCGTATCCCCCTAGGGAAGTCAGCGCTTCTTTTGGTGAGCTATCGATGACGAGTGTTCCGTGGTCAAGGAGGAGGAGGTGATCGGCGTGGGCTAAGCACTTCTCGATTTCATGACTGACAAGAAGAATCGTATGACCGCGTTTTTGAAGATCAAGAAGGAGGGTGAGGGTCGAGACAACAGAGGGGTAGTCGAGGTTGGCAAACGGTTCATCGAGGAGGATGAGCGATGGCTGCATAACAAGGACGCCTGCGATGGCGAGCTTGCGTTTCTCCCCTCCACTGAGGGTGTAGGGATTTTGATGACGAATCGCTTCCATGCCAAGGAGCGAAAGGACTTCATCGATTCGCATGTTCTGCTCTGCAAGGGGAAGGTTGATGTTCTCAAGGCCAAAGCGAAGGTCTTTCTCAACGCTTTGACCAACAATTTGTGCATCGGCGTCTTGGAAGACGAGGCCAATTTCACGAAGACGATGTTTGGCTTTTGCTGTTACGTTGCTCCCGTTAAGGGAGATTTTCCCCGTTGTTATTGGATAGAGGCCTTTAATGATGCGCAGGAGTGCACTCTTCCCAGCGCCGTTGCGTCCACCGAGGAAGGTAAAGCTCCCTTTGGTAATAGAGAAAGAGAGGTCATGGAGGATTCTTCGGTTCGAGTCGACTGTGTAAGAGAGTCCTTCAACGGACAGTAGTTCACCACTCATGGGCGTAAGCGTGACTGAGATAGGCTTCATTTGTCAACTGATAACCCGAGCTAATCCCCCAAGGCTGGTTTCACGGTAGAGGGAGGGAAGCGCTTGGCCGGTTTCGAGCATCACGTCAACAACGTTATCGAAGCTGACTTTATGCCGCCCATCGCCTAAAAGGGCGTACGTGGCGTGGTCTAAGGAGCGCATCGCCCCGAGGGCGTTTCGCTCAATACAGGGGATTTGTACTAAGCCAAGCATCGGATCACACGTGAGGCCAAGGTGGTGTTCTAAGCCCATCTCAGCGGCGTATTCGATTTGGCTGATCGAGCCACCGTTTAATTGGGCGGCGGCAGCTCCAGCCATCGCACATGCAACGCCAACTTCGCCTTGGCACCCAACCTCTGCTCCGCTGATCGAACCGTTGGATTTAACGAGGTTCCCAATGAGTCCAGCAGTAAGAAGAGCGCGAAGAATTCGGGTCTTTCCAACGTTTTTTTGATGTTTATAGTAGTAAAGGACCCCAGGGACAACACCACACGCCCCACAGGTGGGAGCAGTAACGACGAGGTTTCCAGAGGCGTTCTCTTCGCTGACGGCGAGGGCGTAGGAGAGGGCGAGGGCGGAATCATCCAACGGGTTCGCCCCTTCGCGTGCTTTAAGGAAGAAGCTACTCGCCTTGCGGGGGAGTTTAATCCCACCGGGTAAGACCCCTTCTTCTTCTAGCCCACGAACAACTGCCGCTTTCATCACTTCCCACACCTCTTCCATGTAGGTGAGAATCTCCTTGCCTTCCACTTCGAGGACGAACTCCCAGAGCTGCAGCCCCTCTTTATGGCAGTAATCGAGGATTGCGCTCATCTTCGAGAGCTCAGGAGGATAGACGAGGGCAGCGGCACTGTCATCATGACCTTCAATGACGATCTTCCCCCCACCGACGCTGTAGTACGCCTGGGTTGCGATAAGCTGGTCCTGTTCATTAAATGCCTTCATGATGAGGGTGTTAGGGTGTTTTTGTTCGACCTCGCGGTACCACAAGATTTCAATCGGTTTCTCTTCTTTGGTATAGACTTCCCGAAGAACCGTATCAGTTAAGTGGCCTTTGCCGGTTGCCGCTAAGGAGCCATACAACTCCGCAACAAAGGAGGTAGCGTAGCTGTAGCTGGCAAAGAAATGCTCACCGGCACTCCGAGGACCCATTGTATGACTAGAAGAGGGACCGTACCCAATTCGATAAAGTTCACGTAGACTTTCCATAGCTTGATGATAGCGGGTTGAATGGTAAAAAGGAAGCTCATTTCTAACGAGG
>JBBADN010000140.1:0-4164 GCA_041656455.1 Sphaerochaeta sp.
GGTGGCGCACTAAAAGCCACATCCTCGATTCCTTACTAAAATAATCCTTGCGTCGCCCCACTGCTGTACGATAGCATAAACCTCTACTAAAGGAGGCTCCTTTGCCAATCCGTGAACGAACGCTCTATGTGCTCATGCTCATCGTCCTCTGCGCGCTCGTCCTTGCAGCAGTGCTCATTGAGGGTCCTGATAATCTTTTGGGGAAGCTCATCATCCTTCAAACAGAAAATGCTCGTCTTATCAGCGACTTTACTACCCACGGGGTGGGCCTTTCACTCTTAAATGTAGCGAGTGTTGGCTTTCTTGGCCTCACGCTCGTCTTCTTCGCTTCAATTAACCTCTCCGGCCCTACCCTCGCGACGATTATGACGATGATGGGCTTCTCGTTCTTTGGGAACACCCTCTATAACTCAATTCCGATCATCCTCGGAGTCTTCTTAGCCAGTAAGGTCGCAAAAGTCCGCTTTGGCTCCTTCTCGATCATCGCCCTCTTTGGAACAGCGATCGGACCGATCGTCACCTACTTAAGTTTTGAAGCGGGCTTAGTTCCCTATTTAGGAATTCCGGTTGGAATCGGAGTGGGAATTGGCGTTGGTTTCATCCTTCCCGCTGTCGCTTCGACCCTTCTTTCCCTCCACCAAGGCTACAGCCTCTACAACCTCGGGTTTACCTGTGGCTTTATCGGCCTCTTTTTAGCGAGTATCCTCGCTGCCCTTGGCCTTCTTAATCCCTTAGTTATCACATGGAATGAAGACCCCCACCCCTTCTTTGCCCTCTTAATTCCATCCCTTAGTCTGCTCTTTATTAGTACCGCGTTTATCATCGAGCGACCAAAGAAGATCATCGATGGCTTTCTCTCCGTCCAAAAGCAAAGCGGGCGCCTTCCGTCCGATTACTACGATGGGGAGAGCGCCGGTGGAACGCTGCTTAATATCGGAGTTCTTGGATTAATTTACTACTTCTATAGCCTTGGTGTTGGCGCTCCGATCAATGGGCCCGTTCTAGGTGGGCTGTTAACGATCATGGGCTTTGGAGGATTTGGGAAGACGGTGAAGAATACTATTCCAATCGTCTTAGGGGTCTTTCTTACGACACTCTTGCTTGGGAACTCCCCTTCCGCTCCTTCGCCGATTCTCGCCGCCCTCTTTTCCACTACCCTCGCCCCGATCGCCGGGCAGTTTGGCTTCTTCGTTGGTCTTCTCGCCGGGGCGATTCATGTCATCATCGTTGATGTCACTGCCCTCTGGCATGGGGGGTTGGATTTATATAATAATGGATTTGCCGGGGGCCTCACGGCGAGCTTGCTGATTTCAATTATCCATTGGTTGAGTGCCAACCGAGTGCGGGAGGAGTTTAGGTAATGAAACGAAAAGAATTTCTCAGTCGCCTCATTGGCGAGATGACGGACTTTTTGCTTGAAGGCGATCCGCTACGCTTAGTCATCTCCCTCCACCAAGAGAAGGATGGAGCTCACATCTCCTTCTTCGATGACCAAGAACGGAGCGAGCTAGAGATCGAGCAGATTCGCAGTGCTCTTAATCCAAAACGACTGCGCCCTGAACTCGCCGCCTACTACGGATCGATGGCTGGACGGGATATGAACCTCGGGCCCCGGCTGCAGTTAATTGGGTGGCAGATTAAGCAAGCTACGGTCACGAACACCAACCCTGGAGTTCACATCGACCTATGGCTTGGAAGCGATTCGTTTATTATTCCAAAGAAATAAAGTTCGTCCACACTCGTTTTTCAACGTTGGGCTTTGAAACATCTACGCCATTCAGTTTTGAGATCACATACCCCATGTTTCGCCCAAGGATTCGCATCATCTGTAGCCCTTCATGATCGTGTTCAACTTCACTGGCGTTATTTCCGTGGACGCTATTCCAATACGCTGATGAGACGACGAGCATTTGGCTAATCGTGAAGTATTTGTTTAATTGGTCGAAGGTGGAGCTTGCTCCACCGCGGCGGCACGATACAACCGCTGCGGCGGCTTTAAGGGCAACATCTTTAGAAATGACTCGGAAGAGGCGATCAAGGAAGAGGGTGTTTGCAGCGGAGGCGTAGTGAACGGGAGATCCGATGATCAAGCCATCACTGGAGCGAATCTTTTTGGCAGCAACATTCACCAAGTCCGAAAAGGCACACTCACCGTGAGTGAAGCAATACCCGCAATCGGTGCACCCTTGGATTGGATCGGTTCCAACCCACAGTGTTTCGTAGTCTATTGAATATTCAGTAAGACCAACGGTGACCTCACCAAGGGCGCGGTTTGTGGCGCCCGCCTCGTGAGGTCCAATGTTAATCATCACTACCTTCATCTTAATACCGACTGAGAATCTCTAAGGCTTTCTCTTGGCCAATCGTCTGCAGGAAGGAAGCGAGCTTCGGTCCGTGGGAGCGGCCAATGAGGATGAGGTAGACGAGCTTGAAGAACTCACCAGTCTCTAAGCCTTGGTCTTTTGCTGCGTCGTAGAGTCGGGTGGTGTACTCTTTATCATCAAGGGTATCCATTACTCGAACAACGTCACGAAGGGCGTGAATTGCCTTCAGTTCAGCTCCTTCGATCTCCACTTTAGGATCGCTCTCTTTCATCAAGCGGTAGCGGAAGTCTTCAGGGCTGAAGGTTGTGATCCACATCCAGGCGCATTCAGCACGGCTCTTTAGGCGCTGAAGTTGACTGTCGGTGATATCAGTAAGGCTCGCCAATGCGCGATCAATATCCCCTTCATGGAGTTGAAGCAAGTTACAGAGGTGCCGGAATGGAATTTGATACCCCGCCTCAGAGGGGATATCCCCAACTTGGCTGAGTTCATAAATTCGGCTTTCTTTCGCTTTTCGCTTCTCATTGGCGTCTTGGAGACCAAAGTAGATGCGTTCACACGTATCGTAGTCTTCGTAGATTTTTAAGACGTCTAAATCAAAGGAGATGGCGAACTCACTATTTGGCCGAGTTGAGGCGAAGAGATAGCGTGTCACCTCAGGGGTGTACACTTCAAGGACATCAGTGAGGGAGATAACTTCCCCACTGGAGGAGGAGATTTTCCCTCCACGGCCTTTAATGGAGATGAAGTCGTATTGGAAGGATACGGGGGCTTCACCACCGAAGACCTTTACCATCTTACGGGAGGTGTCGAAGGAGCCACCTTCACTGTGGTGATCCTTTCCTGCTGGTTCAAAGTCAACGTCTTCATACACCCACCGCATCGGCCAATCGATGCGCCATGGGAGCTTTGCAACTGAAGTCGTTCTAAGATCGATTGTTTCTTCTTGGTTGGTTTCATCGTCCCGGTAGGTGACGAGGTAGCCACCATCCCATCCTAGAATCGTTGTGGTGTCTTTCCCAGTAAAGGTAGAGAAGACCGAGATCGGCCACCAAGAGTCATCGAGGTCTTCGGTTCTAAACTCATCTAAGATTGCCCGAATTTCATCCTTGTGTTCTAAGGCTGTCTTCATGGCCTCGGCGTATACAGAGTGCTGGTAGCGCTCCGCTTGATAGATGTACTCCGGAAACATTCCTACGAGGGGAAGAACACGTTCAACATCCTCTTCGTGACCTCGGGCGTAGTTTGCCGAGCGACCGGTGGTATCAGGGACACTGGTGATAGGTTTTCGCAGGTATGTAGCGAGCAACTCGGGGTTAGGCATATTTTTAGGAACTTTTCTAAAGACGTCGTAATCATCCCAACTGTAGATGAAACGAACATTCTTTCCTTTCTGCCGAAGCGCCCGAACCACTAACTCCACACTGATAATCTCTCTAAAGTTACCAATGTGAACCGTTCCTGAAGGGGTGATTCCACTTGCGCACGTATACACGTCCTTTTCACCCTTCTCGCGAATAATCTTGTCGGCGTAAATATCCGCCCAGTGTGTTGATTGACTCATAGCGCCTAAGTATAGTGAAAGTCGTAATTTGACTCAAGCTAAGGTGAACCAATACCTAACAGGCAAAAATGAAGCTTGCTTTACATTCAGCGCCAAATCCTTTAGATTACAAAGAGCTTTTTCGGGCCTATAGCTCAGTTGGTTAGAGCATCGGACTCATAATCCGTGGGTCGAAGGTTCAAGTCCTTCTGGGCCCAAAGAATTAATCCTTACGTTGTAGGGAATTCAAATGTCTACCAGAAGAACTGGCGACATACCTCATCTAGCTGTGACAAA
>JBBADN010000141.1:0-4157 GCA_041656455.1 Sphaerochaeta sp.
GAGTGAACTCCGTAAGCGCGGAGGTGGCCTTTTTGGCTCCAACCCCCTCACCGGTTCGATCGGGGTGGTGACGATTAACCTCAGTCGCCTCGCCTATGAAAGTACGAGTGAAGAAGAGTTTCAAGAAAAGATCCTTTTAAGCGCCCGCTTAGCAAAAGAAAGTTTGGCAATCAAGCGAAAGATTATTGAAGGGGAGACGAACCGAGGGATGTACCCCTTCAGTAAAGTCTACCTAAAAGATGTGAAGGAGAGCCAAGGCTCCTACTGGGCGAATCACTTCTCAACGATTGGAATTCTTGGAATGGAAGAGGCGGCTCAGAACCTTCTTGGAATCTCGCTCCTCGATGATGAAGGCCAGGCGTTTGGAATGAGAACCCTTACGTACCTTCGAACGATCATCCAGCACTTCCAAGAGGAAGACCCTCAAATCTTATACAACCTCGAAGCAACCCCCGCTGAAGGGGCGAGCTATCGCTTAGCGAACCTCGATAAGGCGCACTACCCTGATATCATCACCGCCGGGGAGGATGAGTACTACTACACCAATAGCAGTCAACTTCCCGTCTCTTCAACAAAGGACATTATTGAGGTCTTAGAGAAGCAGGATGAGCTACAGAGCCAATACACCGGAGGAACGGTTCTCCACCTCTACCTCGATCAGTACCTTAAAAACGGGTTTTTAGCAAAGAGCTTAGTTCAGCGGATCTTTGCTACCTACAAGCTTCCCTACCTCTCTCTCACCCCCACCTTCTCAACGTGCACCGACCACGGCTACTTAGTAGGGGAGCAACCGATCTGCCCCCACTGTGGGAAGAAGACGGAGGTGTGGACTCGAGTCGTTGGCTACCTAAGGCCCGTTGGAGATTTTCACCCGGGTAAGAAGGAGGAGCACAAAGAGCGCTCCTTCTTCAAGGCAGCAGCGGTATGATTCGCGGTTTTGAAGGCCTTTCCTTCCTCGATTATCCCAACGCTCTTAGTTGCGTCCTCTTTCTCGGAGGATGCAACTACGATTGCTTTTACTGCCACAACCGAGCCCTCCTCGGCCCGGGGAAGGTAATCATGACAAAGGATGAGTTTCCCCACTTTCTCATGAAGCGACGTGGCCTGGTTGATGCGGTGGTGATCAGCGGAGGGGAGCCCACCCTTCATCCTGAGATCAGAGACCTCTGTAATATCAGTAAGGATCTTGAGTTTTTAGTGAAGCTCGATACCAATGGCTCGAAGCCAGATATTGTTAGAGATCTTCTTGAAGCGAACTTCTTAGATTACCTTGCCTTAGACGTCAAAGCCCCACCGACTAAGTATCACAGTATTACTGCTTCATCGGCTGATGGCGTCTTTGAAACGCTGAATGTAATCAAGGAATACCAAAGAAGAAATCCAAGCTTCGCCTATGAGATTCGGACAACGGTGGCACCAACACTCACGATCGAAGACTTCAAAGAACTCGCAACACTTGTGGGGGATGTTAATCGCTGGGTCCTCAATGAGTATCGAATACCAAGTGAGTATAGGAAAGAGGATGAAGGGCGAATCAACGAAGAGCCCCTTCCCATAGGGGAGCTCTTAGGCCTTCATCCCGCCATCCTTACCACGTAAGTGCTTTCTTCTGCTCCCAGGGAAGGTGGGCTTTACCGAAGTGACCGTAGTTCGTCGTCTGGGTGTAGATCGGCCGTAAGAGGTCTAATTCATTAATCATCCCCTTGGGGGTGAGATCGAAGTTTCTTCGAATGAGGGTCTCTAACTCATCCTCTTCCATTTTTCCGGTGCCAAACGTTTCGATGGCGATGGAGATTGGATCGGCGACTCCTATTGCGTAGGAGAGCTGGATCTCACACTGAGTGCATAGTTCGTGCTCAATGAGGTTCTTGGCGATGTACCGGGCGAGGTAGGCGCCACTGCGGTCCACTTTGGAGGGGTCTTTTCCACTGAACGCCCCTCCGCCGTGGTGGCCAACGCCCCCGTACGTATCGACGATGATCTTCCGCCCGGTAAGCCCAGTATCACCGGCAGGTCCGCCGATAACAAAACGGCCCGTCGGGTTGATGAAGAGCTTCGTTGTTGCATCAAAGAGAGAGCTAGGCTCTAACGTCGGAATGATGAGTTCGGTAATGAGGTACTCAACGAGGTCAGTGTGGGTAATCTTATCACTACTTTGGTGACTCAGAACAACCGCTTCGATATGGGTCGGTTTCCCGTTTTGGTAGGCGAGGGAGATTTGACTCTTTGCATCGGGGCGCAGGAACGACGCGCTGTTTCTTAATTCACTCGCCCGCTTAAGGAGCTCATGGGCCCAGTAGATCGGAGCGGGCATTAACTGAGGTGTCTCGTTTGTTGCGTAGCCAAACATCATCCCTTGGTCACCCGCCCCCGCGCGGTCAACGCCTAAGGCGATATCAGGCGATTGCGTATCGATGAGGTTAGTCACCCTCAGGCTTTGGTAATCAAAACCGAGGCCCTCGATCGTGTAGCCGATTTCCTTCACCGTAGCGCGAACGATTGCTTCGATATCCAGGGACGCGGAGGTGGTAATCTCACCTCCTACGACAACGGTATTCGTTGTAACGAAAACTTCACACGCAACACGACTCTTTGGATCTTCTGTCAAGCATGCATCTAAGATTGCATCACTGATGAGGTCACACACCTTATCGGGGTGACCGGCACTGACGGACTCGGAGGTAATAACATGGTTTCTTAAAAACATAAAACCCTTCCTTTGGTGCGGAAGGGGGAACACAAAGCAAAAACGCTACGCTCCCCTTTTAGCATCGTTGTTTATTGACGCCAGCAAGCCGGGAGGCCATCAAATCGACGTCATGAGATGGATACTATCACGCTCACTCGCTTTGAGCAATGACCCTAACGAGTACGCCACGCCCCGCTTTCAAGAAGAGTTCTTAACTCTTGGGCTTTTTCTTCACTGAATTGAGCGCCCCGCTGGGTGATAATCTCCCCAGCGAGAATTGAGGCGATGATTCCCGACTCTTCAACACCGAGGCCTGTTGCTTGGCCGTAGAGGAAGCCGGCGGCGTAGACATCCCCCGCCCCAGTGGTATCAACAGCATTTGGCGAGCCTTTTGGGGGAATACGAAGAACTGTTCCCTCGTGGGAGATAAACGATCCTTTCTTCCCATCTTTGACAATTGCAGTGCGACAAAGCTTGCCCATTGAGCGACAACACTCATACGGGTCGTAGTTATTAAAGAGGATTCGGGCTTCTTCACGGTTAGCAAAGACGATGTCACACGACTCTTCAATGAGCTGAAGGAACGCTTTGTGGTAGCGCCCCACAGCAAAGGGGTCCGCTACGTCAAAGGAGACGACTGTCTTATTCGCTTTGGCAATTGCTAAGGCACGCTCGATGGCACTGCGCTGAAGGGCGGTATCCCACATATATCCGGTGAAGTGGAAAAACTCGGCTGCTTTGACGGTTTCTTCGGAGACATCACTCGCTTCATAGAGGCGGTTCGCCCCTAAGAAAGTATTCATACTTCGCTCACTATCTTCAGTGATGAGGATGATCGTGGAGCCAGTTTTCTGCTTAGTTGTTTCAATGAGCTCATCGTGAACATCTAAGGCAGAGAGGCGCTCGCGGTAGATGGAGGCGTACTCATCACTGCCAAGCTTTCCAGCGATTGTTGCTTCGACGCCTAAGGAGGCGAGGGCGATAATTGTATTGGGACATGAGCCACCGCAGGAGTAGGAGACGTCGCGCTCGCGAACAAGGCTTAAGAGCTCTTCGCGCCGCTCTTCATCAATGAGCGCCATCGTTCCCTTGTGAATCCCAAGGCGGGTGATATCTTCATCATTTGCAGTGATGATGATATCGATTAGGGGGTTACCAATTCCATAGACCATCGTCTTCTCCCTTCGGCAAAACTCATTCTACCATTGGCTGCGCATCCCATTCAACGCTTGATTGGCTCGCCATTGGCAAGTACGATAGAGCCATGGGTGAGTATCGAATCATTGGGGGCAATCCAGCAGGCGGGGAAGTCTACATCAGCGGCAATAAAAATGCCGCCCTACCGTGCTTAGCGGCAACTTTACTCACCGATGAAGCAGTTCACCTCACCAACGTTCCTGAGATTGAAGATGTGAAGGTGATGATCGCCCTCCTTGAGAGCCTTGGCTCGACAGTGACGCGCCTAGAG
>JBBADN010000142.1:0-4143 GCA_041656455.1 Sphaerochaeta sp.
TAGCTCCGGATCTATGGTCTTAGACTGGTAGTGTGCGATATCAATCCCTACTTCAGCCATCACCTTCACTGCCCGAGGATTAAGACCATGTGCTTCAAGTCCTGCACTGTGTACTTCAACCAAGTCGCCCCCGAGTCTCTTTAGGATTCCCTCGGCCATCTGACTTCTGCAGGAGTTTCCAGTGCAGAGAAACATGACTCGGCTTTTCTGTGTCATCATGTACCCCTTTTACCTTACGTTCCTGTTGGGAACCACCGCTTCGTTGAATTGGCGATCTTAACGAGGAGGAGCATTAATGGTACTTCAGTAAGTACTCCTACTGTAGTCGCTAAGGCGGCGGGTGAGTTCGCTCCGAATAATGCAACAGCTACAGCTACTGCTAATTCAAAGAAGTTAGATGCCCCGATCATCCCTGCAGGGGCTGCTATCTGATAGGGAAGCTTAAGAATTTTTGCTGCTCCATAGGCGATGAAGAAGATAAGGAAGGTTTGAAGACCCAAGGGGATGGCAATGAGGACGATGTGGAACCAATTCTTCAACAACGATTCGCCTTGGAACGCAAAGAGGAGAATTAACGTCAAAAGAAGACCAATGACAGTAACGTTATTGAACTTGGGAAGGAAGGTATTCTTTAAATATTCTTCACCATGACGATTTATGACACTCTGGCGCGTTATGATTCCGAGTACTAAAGGAATCACAACAAATAACACGACCGATAAAAACAACGTGTTCCACGGAACCGTAACGTTACTAATTCCTAGTAGGAGCTTAACGATTGGAACGAACGCAACGAGGATGATGAGGTTGTTTGTTGCGACTTGGACAACGGTATATGCGGGATTGCCTTTGGTGAGGGTGCTCCACACAAAGACCATTGCAGTGCACGGCGCTGCACCTAAGAGAACCGCTCCAGCGAGGTACTGCGTTGCGAGCTCTTCAGTAATCCAACGCTTAAAAAGCAGCTGAAGAAAGAAGGCTACGATAAGGTACATCGTAAATGGTTTGATCAACCAGTTCGTGGCCCACGTCACGTAAAGCCCTTTGGGGTTCTTTCCAACATTCTTCACACTTTCAAAATCTACCTTAATCATCATCGGGTAGATCATCAACCATAGTAATATTGTAATTGGAATTGAAATATTGGCGTACTCAAAGCGATTTAAGAACGCTACAACCCCTGGTAGATATGTACCGATTAATACTCCAGCGGCCATACACAGGGCTACCCAGAGGGTTAAATACGTTTGAAAGATATCGATTCCTTGATTTGTTGCCGTTGGCATTATGTTTCCTTCTATTGTTTGTTGCGTGCGCAATCTTATATTGACTGAATGAGATGAAGAATCTCTTCCTTTGTTACTACTTTTCCCGAGGCTTTAACTTCATCATCGATGACCAGCGCTGGGGTGATCATAACTCCATACGAGAGAATATCGCCCATCGTCGTCACTTTTTCTATGGTTCCGGTTACACCAGAAGCGTTTAACGCTTCACGGGCGTTCGATTCTAGTTGTTTGCACTTCGCACAGCCAGTGCCTAAAATTTTAATAATCATCGTAGCTCCTTTGACTTAGATGAATCCAAAGATTAATCCTGCTACTGTCGATAACACGACAACCAACAACACGTAGACTACAGTTTTCTTTGTCCCAATTGCACTTCGAATTACGAGCATGCTCGGCAATGATAACGCTGGTCCTGCTAAAAGGAGGGCCAGAGCAGGGCCTTTGCCCATGCCAGCTCCTAATAACCCCTGAAGGATTGGGACTTCTGTTAATGTGGCAAAGTACATGAAGGCCCCAGCAACCGAGGCAAAGAGGTTTGCCTTAATCGAGTTTCCGCCAACGAGCGTTACAATCCAATTGGAGGGGATAATTCCTTCGTGCCCTGGTCGACCAAGTAAGAATCCTGAAAGTAAGACTCCTGCGAAGAGGAGGGGCATGATGAGCTTGGCGTACGCCCAGCTTTCGGAATACCAATTCTTTCGCTCTTCTTTGGAGTACCACTGACTCACTGCAAAGAGCGTTGTGGCTAAGAACAAGCCAGAGATAATCCACTTTCCGGCGAAGAGGGTTGCCCAGATTCCCGTCGGATCAATTGGCTTCGCCCAGTTAAGGAAGACGAGGGCTCCAACCATCGAGGCAAAAAAGATTACATCCTGCCATATCGGTTTATTGCTACTCGTGGTTGATTCAAAGATTTGAGCATCAGCTTCAGTGCGTTCGCTTTCATCATCTTTGAAAATAATGTGCATTAAGAATCCAATAACCACACTAAAAAGAATGGCAGCAATTGCTCGAGCAAGACCGAGCTCAAAGCCTAAGACTCGAGCAGTGACGATAATTGCCATGATATTAATCGCTGGACCGGAGTATAGGAACGCAATTGCTGGCCCTAGGCCCGCTCCGCGGCGGTAAATTCCTGTAAAGAGGGGAAGGATTGTACATGAGCATACTGCCAAGATCGTTCCAGAAATCGCCCCAACGGAGTATGAGACCCACTTTTTTGCTGTTGGCCCAAGATACCGGATAACCGATTCTTGGGAGATAAAGACTGACATCCCACCAGCGATAAAGAAGGCGGGAACTAAACACAGAAGGACGTGTTCTTGGGCGTACTCTTGAAGGAGCATGAACGCTTCAAGGAGCGCTCCTTGGACTCTTTGATTTGAGAGGGGGATGTAATACGCTGCTAAGAACGTACCAATAATCCACAAAAAAATCTTTCGTTCCTGCTTCATCCTAGCCCACCATCTTCTTTGCACAACGCTTACAGATGCAGTTCTCTTTTTCCTTGGTTATCTCATCGAAGAAGCGTTGAGCACTATCAACGTGCACTTGGTTAAGGGTGTACTTCATCCATGAGCCATCCTTCCTAGCTTGAACAAGGTTGCTATCAGCGAGGATTTTCATGTGGTAGCTTAAGGTGGGTTGGGTGATGCTCAGATTTTCTAAGATATCACAGGCACAAAGTTCCCCACACGATAAGAGATCAATGATTTGTAGTCGCGTTTCATCACTCAGTGCTTTAAAGAGTGGTGTCCACGTTGAGTAATAGTCCATAGAATTCCCTCCCAAACATATCGATGGATATCAATATGATGGGAGTAGCATGAAATACATATCGACGATTGTCAATATGTTTTTTAAAAATTGTCCTTTTTAGAGCGTAAAGACGAACGTTCCACCGAGGTGGACGTTTCCACTTACGTTCTTGTTTTTAAATGGTCCTAGGATTACTGAATCCGCGGGGATGTGAAGAACTACGTGTTCTCCGCTAACAACTAGGGTGGGATATTGTGAGGAAGGGGCTTCAGTAACTCGAGCTCGAATTAGCATATTCTCCGCTTCGACACCAAGCCAATCGCCAAGGAGATATCCATGGCTTAGAAAGGTTGAACTTGGAAGATCGAGGATGATATCACTTGGCTCGGATATCGCCCCAACGCGCGTTGTTCGCGTTGAGGCACAAGAGACCAATACTAGGGAAGCAAAGAGAATAATCAGAATCTTACGCATGCTTGATAAACGTTCCATCCATTAACTCCTGACGAGCAAGGCGTAGTTCGTCACTCGTATTCATCACAATTGGCCCAGCCCAGGCAATGGGTTCATTAAGTGGTTTCCCAGCGTAGAGGAAGAGCCGAAGTCCTTCATCACCCGCTTTAATCGTCAGTTGGTCACCAGAGTTAAAGAGCACCGCTCGATGACTTGGGACGTCTTGACCGTCGATGATTGCTGAGCCGTAGACGAGGTAGGTAAAGACGTTTAATTCATTATCAAGGTCAATTGTCCACTCAACCCCAGGCTTTAGATCAACGTCTAAGTACGTCGCTTTTACATACTCGCCTTGGGTAGGTGCGACCGTGTCCTTGTAGTGGCCGCTGACGATCCGAACCGTGACGCCTTCTTCTTCAACAACTGGAATCTGCTCGGGGCGAATATCGTGGTATGCAGGATCGGTCATCTTGTCTTTCTTTGGAAGGTTAATCCACAGCTGAGTTCCCAGCATCTGATCACTCGCTAAAGGCATCTCTTGGTGGATAATCCCATTGCCTGCGGTCATCCATTGGCAGCTTCCGTCATCGATGAGACCCTTATTCCCAAGGGAGTCACCGTGCTCGATGAGCCCACTGATTAA
>JBBADN010000143.1:0-4138 GCA_041656455.1 Sphaerochaeta sp.
CTTCCAGCACAGAAGGTGACTCCGTTAAAGGGAGCATCAACAGCGTTCATGAGGCGCTTGATGCGATCTAGGCTCGTGATAATCCTTGGAAGACCAAAGACAGGCCACGCCGGATCATCTGGGTGAATCGCCATCTTGATGTTGTACTTCTCAGCAGTCGGTTGAATTCGCTTAAGGAAGTAGACGAGGTTCTCAAAGAGCTTCTCATCATCAACATTCTTGTACGCTTCAAAGAGCTCCTTCACCTTAGCGAGGCGCTCGGGTTCCCAACCGGGCATCACGAAGCCTTCACTTGAGGCGGCGGTTTGGTCGAAGAAGAGCTGGGGGTCGATCGACTTCACAACTTCTTCGTTGTAGGCGAGAACCGTTGAACCGTCGGGGCGTTCTTTGGCCAAGTCGGTCCGGGTCCAGTCGAAGACGGGCATGAAGTTGTAACACACCATCGTGATCCCCTCTTTACCGAGGTTCTCTAAGGTGGTGATGTAGTTGTCGATGTACTGCTCGCGATCATCATTACCAATCTTAATGGCGTCGTGGATGTTTACACTCTCGATTCCAAGAATCTTCAAGTCAGCAGCTTCAACTTCTGCTTTCAACTCCCGAATGCGCTCAATTGGCCATACTTCCCCAGCAGGAATGTCGTAGAGGGTGGTAATAACACCTTCGACGCCGGGAATCTGGCGAATGTATTTCAATGGGACGGTGTCAAATTTCTTTCCGAACCATCGTAAGGTCATATGTAACATAATGAGTCCTCCTAACGTATTTGAACACCATCAGACTAACACACTAATATATCAGTTGCAATCTTCCAATCCTCTCTTTTCCGTATTCTCATCCATTACGCGAGTCGTTTTTCCAGTTTCAAGGACTTCCTTGATGAAGGGATTACCGCTAGAGAGAGCCGAAGTGGGAAAGGCTCGAGGTTCAACGTTGAAATCTTTAAATGTACCCGCGATCCCAAGAAGGTCAGTCACAACATCAACAGAACGTCTGGATTCGAATGATTCAGAAAAGAAACACAGATCAACATCAGAATCACGGGTAGCTGTGCCTTTTGCGTAGGAGCCGTATAGAAATACGTGGTCGATGCTCATGTGCTTCTTAACTTCTAGGATATAATCATTAATTACAGACATTAGTGATTCGTTGGTTTGAGCCGTGCAAAAAGTTCCTTTGCTTCGTTAGGCGTTACTAAATTACGAAGTTTTTCTTTGTACTGTGGATATCTTCCTTCTAATTAGAAAGAGAGTAAGTACCCATATAGTTGATGTAGTTCTCACACAAACGCGCTCTCACTATTGGCGTGGTTGGAATTCCAATCATCGGTAGAAAGCTCGTAGATGCTCATGATCGGTTTTGCGCCGTGGCGGATGAAGAGCTCTTTGAGTTTCTGGGCTTCTTCAGTAACGCCAAAGAAGATTCGATGAACTCGTAGCCGTCCTAGTTGCCGGCTGAAACTATCGAAGAGGAGGCGAAAGAGCCCTAAGCCTTGGTAGCGATCATCGATTCCATAGAGAAGGATTTCGGTACTCTCGTCGGGGTAGAGGGTGTACGCGATGAGGCCTGCAAGCTCCCCACTTGCAGTTCGAGCGAGGTGGGTGAGGAGTTTTTGTTTTCCTTCAAAGCTCTGAGTAAGAACGGTACGTAGACCATTAGCTTTCCCGATGTGCTGAAGAATCGTATCAGCGAAATCAAGAATTTCATCTCGGTTAAACTCATCACACGCCTCAAAGGTGAAGTCTTCTAAGAGAATCTCTTCAAAGAGCTCCTCATCTTCTGGGGGAAGGGTCTCTAATTCAGCAGCACCTGCTTCAGCTTCATACCAGTGGATCACCACATTTCTCAGTTCCTGATCTTTAAAGAGGTACCACTTCTGCTCGAGTGTTGCTTCAGCACCCAAGGCGTCCTTAAACGCCCGGAAGACCCCCTTACCTCGATTAAGGGCCGCAAAGAGATTTTCTTTCACCGGGATATTCCGAACTCCATCGGCAAAGCGCTCCATCAAGCGGAAGCCATCGGCACTCGTCCACTCTGGGATAGAGGCGTAGCGCTCATTATCAAATGCTTTCTCTTCATCATCTTCGAGGGCGCGAAGCTCTTTATCAGTTATAATGACGCCTTCTTTTAAATCAAGGAAATGCTCCCAATTTTGGTCTTCCATCGCAAAGGCAATCTCTTCTATAAGGTGTTCGGTCAGTGGGGGAAAGTGGTAGGTGCTCATGGGCAAAAGTATAGCGGCCCATCGCACTGCGAGCAAGGGTCAGCGTTCTTGACACGTCGGGCAAAAGCACGGAAACTGAGATGGTGAATGAATTACAAACAGAGGAGAAGTTTGATGAGTATTATTGAATTTATTGAAGCCAGAGAGATCCTGGATTCCCGTGGAAACCCCACTGTTGAAGTAGATGTCATCCTCGAAGATGGCTCTATGGGCCGTGCCGCGGTCCCCTCCGGTGCCTCAACTGGTGTTCACGAAGCAGTTGAGCTTCGCGACGGCGACAAGAGCCGTTACCTCGGTAAGGGTGTATTGAAAGCTGTTGACAACGTCAATACCATCATTGCTCCCGAACTCGAAGGTCTTGATGCCCTTGACCAAGTTGGAATCGACCGGGCGATGATCGCCCTCGATGGAACAGCGAACAAAGAAAAGCTTGGAGCGAACGCTATCTTAGGTGTATCAATGGCGGTAGCCCGTGCTGCAGCTGATCACCTCAGCCTTCCGCTTTACAAGTACCTTGGTGCCTACCACGCCAACGTCTTACCCGTTCCCATGGCAAACATCTTAAACGGTGGTGCCCACAGTGATAACAAAGTGGACTTCCAAGAGTTCATGGTTATGCCAATTGGGGCTCCGACCTTCCGCGAAGGCCTGAGAATGACCGCTGAAGTCTTCCACGCCCTTAAGGCAGTACTCTCTGGTCGGGGACTGAACACCAACGTTGGTGATGAAGGTGGCTTTGCCCCTGACCTCCAATCCAACGAAGAAGCCCTGGAAGTCATCATGGAAGCGATTAAGAAGGCTGGATACACCACCGGCCGAGACGGCGACTTCATGATCGCCCTTGACCCCGCTGCGAGTGAAATCTACGACTCCAAGACGAAGACGTACACCCTCAAGTGGACGACTGGTGAGAAGCTTTCCAGCGCTCAGATGGTCGACCTTTGGGAAGACTGGTGCAACCGCTATCCGATCATCTCCATTGAAGATGGAATGGATGAGGATGACTGGGAAGGGTGGAAGCTTTTAACCGACCGCATTGGTGATCGAGTTCAACTCGTTGGTGATGACCTCTTTGTTACGAACAGCGAGCGCCTGAAGATGGGCCTTGAGAAGGGTGTTGCAAACTCCATCCTCATTAAGGTGAACCAGATCGGAACCCTCACCGAAACGTTTGAAGCGATTGACCTCGCCAAGCGCAACGGCTACACCGCTGTTGTCTCCCACCGCTCTGGTGAGACGGAAGACAACTTCATCGCCGACTTAGTCGTCGCCCTTGAAACTGGGCAGATTAAGACTGGATCGATGAGCCGCAGTGACCGCCTTGCGAAGTACAACCAACTTCTGCGCATCGAGGATTACCTTGATGAGACCGCCCAGTACGCTGGTCGGGATGCGTTCCGCGTTCTCTAATTTAATTATTGGTTAATTAATCAGGGCCATCCGAAAGGGTGGCTCTGTTGTATTATTATTGCTTATTTCTCGTTTTTCTTTTTCGATTCCCTACTCAATCTCTTGCTCCTATTCCTCACCATTTGGCCTAGCTTCAACAAGGCATACGATGCACTGAGGAGTACAG
The DNA here is from genome assembly GCA_041656455.1 of Sphaerochaeta sp. GTDB lineage: Bacteria > Spirochaetota > Spirochaetia > Sphaerochaetales > Sphaerochaetaceae > Sphaerochaeta. The sequence continues at coordinate 3,801 of JBBADN010000143.1, forward strand.
TGAACTGAGTAAGATCCCCCCATGTTCCGATTGGGGTTGATGAGATAAAGAATGGGGTAGAGGGAAGGGATGAGAACTCGTAGTTGCAGAAGATTGCAACAAAGAGGTTGTTGGCGGCATGAATGGCAATTGGGAATTCGTACGTTTCTTCTTTGAGGGCTATATAGGAGGGAAGAAAGCCAAAGAGGGCGTAGTAGAGTAAGACTGCGATGTTGTTTTGGGCGTGAGCTATCTCTCTATTGGCGAGGTGTAAGAGGGTGAAGATGATTGTTGGAATAAGGGATCTGATTACTTTATTAGATATCTTTTTCGATATTGTTAATGGGACGATTCGAAAG
>JBBADN010000144.1:0-4108 GCA_041656455.1 Sphaerochaeta sp.
CGGCGGTCAAATCGGTCTTAATCGATGAGCGGGATCGCTACCTCGCAACAAAGATTTACCTCGCCCCTGGAGCGAACAAGCTCGCAGTCATCGGAGCGGGGCACATGAATGGAATCGTTCACGCCTTAGAGGCGCTCGATCAAGAGACCCTCGATACGAGTCTTGAAGAAATCGTCTACATCCCCCCGAAGGGTAAAGGATCAAAGATTCTTTCGTGGCTCTTCCCCGCCCTGATCGTAAGCATCCTCCTCTACGGCTTCTTCTCCTTCGGCCGAGATGAAGGAATTCGAATGTTCGGCCTCTGGCTGACGATTAACATGTCCTTCACCGGCCTCGGAGCGATCCTCGCCCTCGCCCACCCAATAAACTTCGTTGTTTCAATCCTCGCCAGTCCAATCACCAGCCTTCACCCAGCTATTGGAGTAGGGATGGTCAGTGGCCTCCTTCAAGCAACGCTCCGTAAGCCCAAGGTCAAAGACTTTGAGAACCTCAATAGTGATGCGACTTCCCTGAAGGGGTGGTACCGCAACCGCGTTCTTCACGTCCTCGTCGTCTTCCTCCTCACCAGTTTAGGCGGCTCGATCGGAAACGTCGTTGTCTTCCCCTTCCTCTTAGCGCGCCTAGCGTAATCGGATCTATCCGTTCTTCAACTTTCATCGTATCTGCCGCATTCACCACCGTGGTGAATGTGACGTTTTCAGTGAAAGAGTACTTCTCTCGGTAAATACTCCTTCAATTTAATCGCCTCGGCCTCCAATATTTGGTACACTGCCTCAAACGGAGGTTGCCATGGACTACTTAAGCCAAGCCAACAGTAAAGCCTTATACCTCATGGTAGGGGCTATTCTTCTCTTTGTTGTGATCAGCTGTATTCTCTTCATCCGCAAGAGCTACCGAGCTGGAATCCAAATGGGGATGGATCGGAAAGTTCTACGAACGACAATTACCGCCAGTGCCCTTTTCACAATTCTCCCGTCAGTTTCAATTCTCTTGGGAGTTATCGCCCTCTCCGGGTCCTTAGGGGTGCCTGCTTCGTGGCTGCGCCTTTCAGTAGTTGGAAACCTCTCCTATGAAGCGATCGCCGCTGAAGCAGCGTCCCAGGCAATGGGAGTATCCTTAAAGGATGCCGCGACAACTCTTACGGCGAGCCACCTCGTTACAATCATCCTAGTGATGACCACCGGTATTAGCTGGGGAATCATTGCAACGATCTTCTTTGGCAAATCGTACTCCCGAAAATCAACGCAAATGCTCAATAAATCAAAGAAGCGTGATGGCAAGAGCTTTGCTGACTGGGCGATGGTTGCGATGTTCATCGGCTTCTGTGGAACCTTCATTGGCTCCTACGTCGCTGAAGCGGTCGTCTTTAAACACTTCCTTCCGATCCTTACGGCGTTGATCGCCGGGGTCATTATGAAGGGGTGTGAATACCTCGTTAAAGAAAAGCAGATGGTGTGGATGGAGAACTTCTCCCTCTCACTGTCGATGTTAATCGCGATGGCCTCTGCGGTCTTCATCGCATACTAGGAGGGCGGTATGAGTACTTTTGATTACGAACGCTACGACAATTCAATTCACCGCCTCGGGCGGATCATGAACGCCATTGGCATCTTAGCCCTCTTGGCGCTTCCTTTCTTCTTCAGTGCCGCGCTGGGGGCAACGATCTCCCCATCCGGCTTCCTTAAAGGGCTCTTGAGAGTTTCGATCACCTACTTACCGATCTGTATCGTTGAGTTTCTTATCTACGTCCCAATCCTCGGACCAGGGGGATCGTACCTCTCCTTTATCACCGGTAACATCATTAATATGAAGCTACCGTGTGCATACAACGCCCGAGAGATCGCTGGGACCCAAGCGGGAACACCGGAAGATTCGATCATCACGACGCTCGCCGTCGGCGTCTCCTCCTTGGTGACGATGTTAGTGATCTTCATTGGGGTCCTTGCCTTAATTCCATTAACGCCGGTGTTAAACAACCCGACGCTCCGACCCGCCTTTGACAACCTCCTACCCGCCCTCTTTGGTGCCTTAGGAGCGCAGTACTTCTTCAAGAGTTGGAAGATCAGTGCGATTCCACTGCTCTTAATGATCGTTCTTTCGATCGCGATCCCCGCCCTCATCGCCCAAACAACGATGTTGATGATCCTCATCGGCGGAATAGCCATCGCAATTACGTACTACTTCCACAAGAAGGGGGCCCTTCAATGACCGCCCGTGAAAAGCGCTACGCTGAGATCCTATCGAAGATGATACAAGTAGAGACGATTAGTGAGCCCGACAAGATTAATGAAGAGAAGTTCATTAACAGTCAAGAGGTTCTCGCCTCGCTCTTTCCTAAGGTCTTTTCAACCTTCGAGCGCCTCCCCATTGAAAGTGGGCTTTTGATGCGCTTAAAAGGCAACACAACGGGTGATGGACTGCTCTTAATGAGCCACCAGGACGTCGTTAGTGCTGCTGGGACGTGGAAACACCCTCCCTTCAGTGGGAAAATCGCTGACGGAAAAGTGTGGGGACGGGGCACGGTTGATACGAAGGGAGCATTGATGTGTATCCTCCAAGCCGCTGAAGAGCTCTTAGAAGAGAACTTCACCCCCGAGGTCGATTTCTACATCGCCTCATCGTGGAATGAAGAAGTCAGTGGCCCCGGCGCGCCCAGCGCAGCGAAGTATCTAAAAGACCATAACGTCCGCCTTCAACTCCTCATGGATGAAGGGGGAATGATCGTCGATTCCCCGATGAAGGGCATTAATGGGCGCTTTGCGATGATTGGAACGGTGGAAAAGGGGTACGGAGATGTCGTCGCCAAGGCGTACGGTAAGGGCGGTCACGCCTCCGCTCCTCCGAAGAACTCCCCCCTCGCTCGCCTTGCTGGTTTCATCAATGAGTTGGAAACGAAAGACCCCAACGCCATTGAGCTCAGCCCAACGCTGCTTGAGATGTTTAAGCGAATGGGCAAGAAGACCCCTGGTGCAATGGGCTTTGTGCTGCGCAACGCCAAGGCTCTTAAACCAATCCTAAAGCGAGTCCTGCCAAAGACGAGTTCCCTCTCAGCGGCGATGATGCGAACAACGATGGCGTTCACGATGGCCGAAGGATCACTGGGACGAAACGTCCTTCCGTTAGAAGCATCGGTGAACATCAACATTCGCTTCATCCAGCACCAAGGGGTTGAGAAGACGATGGCACTCTTAGAACCGATCGCGAAGAAGTACGACGTTGAGCTTACCCTTCACGAGCACTACCGCGATGCGCAAAAGCCGGTGGATTTTACCGGCGCTGCATTTAAGACGGTGGAAGAGACGATCTTAGAGCACTTCCCCGAAGTGACTCCAACACCGTATGTGATGACTGGTGGAACTGATGCGTATCAGTACCACATCGTCACCGACAACGCCATTCGCTTTGCCCCGCTTGCGATTAACCCAGAGCAGTTTGCTTCAGTTCACTCAATTGATGAGAATATCGATGTAGCAGTCCTGCCCCCAGCGGTCGACTTTTACAAGACTATTATTCAAAAAGTGAAATAGAGCCAAAGCTGTGGTAAGATGGGTTCATGGTTACTACATCATCGACGTATGTCCCGATTGACCTTCCTTCGTTAGCGAAGAAGGTCAATCCCACGCTGGCGAAGTTAATTCCCCGCTTCATGTACCGGAAGTTTGAAAAACTCCTTCACCTTGAAGAGGTAAACTCCTTCTTTGAAGCGCACTACGATGATGATCCTCAGACGTTCCTCGACAGCGTTGTCTCCTATCTCGATTTAAAGATTGCTCTTGAAGGCCAGGGAATCGAGGCACTTGAAGCGTTAGAAGGTGAACGTGTTGTCTTCGCCTCCAACCACCCTTTTGGGGGACCTGAGGCGATGGTTCTCTTTTCAATTGTTCGCCGTCTCTTCCCCGATGCAAAGCTCGTCGCTCAATCGTTTTTGAAGTTTATCAAACCAGTAGAAACAGCGTGCGTCTTTAATAAGCGAGATGTGAAGACGTTGATGGAAGCAGTGAACAACCGTAGCAGCCTCCTTTTCTACCCAGCGGGGTATTGCTCCCGCGTTCTTTCTAATGGAGAAATCTTCGACTACGATTGGAAATCCTCCTTCGTTCGAATCGCC
>JBBADN010000145.1:0-4089 GCA_041656455.1 Sphaerochaeta sp.
AGGTACTTCACTGGGGTGTCCGCTGAGGCGAGGGCGTTTGCGTAGAGGAGCCCATCGTCTCTGAGTGGATCGTACTCCGCCCCGATAATCAGGGTGGGGGGAAGGCGGCTATGGTCTTTAGCCAAGAGGGGCGAGAAGTTTGGATTAAGGGTATCCTTTGGCTCGCGTTGGTAACTGTGGATAAAGAACGCCATTTGACGATCACTAAGGGTAGGGGAGTCTTTATGCTCCTCGTAGCTTGCAGTTCTCATCCGCCCATCGGTGACGGGGTAGAGAAGAACTTGGCCCTCTAACGCTGGGCCTTTACGATCCCGAGCGAGGCGGCTGACAACAGCAGCAAGGTTAGCTCCAGCACTGTCCCCAACTAAGAAGATGCGATCAGGGTCGTTCTTCCAGTACCGGCACCCAGCAGCTGCCCAAAGAAGGGTGTTATAGCAATCCTCGACAGCGGTCGGGAAGCGGTGCTGGGGGGCGAGACGGTAGTCGACTGAAAGTACTGATGCTCCAGTGATATCGGCTAAGTGGGCGCAGATCATATTGTAGAGATCCATATTCCCCCAAACCCAACCTCCACCGTGGTAGAAGATGATTAAGGGAATCAAGTCACTAATTCCACGGGAGCTCTCTTTCTCAAAGAGGTAGCCGGTAACTTTTCCATTATCAACGGGGATGACGAACGTCTTCGTCGTAATATTCCGCGCCGGCTTTCCGAAGATCCGGCGGGTTAAGACGTTTGAGGGAAGGGAAACTCCATTTAACTCGGCGATTTTACTGGCTGTTAAATCATCGGGATCCCAAGCGGAAATCTTGTTCACCAATTTAATTAACCGTTTCATGCGCCGAGGCAAGTCATACTCAGTCATCAACGTCATCGTAGACTATCTCAATCGACTCTTCAAGAAGCTTTTACGTTGTATCAAAACAGAAGAGGGCTATATACTTAGAAACTATGAAGAGCAACACACGATTTGGGTATGACTTTATTGCTGAGCCATACTTACCTCCCGGTAAGGATGAATACTACCTGCGCTTTGAGCAAAGCCAAAAACTAAACTCAGCGTACCGAAGTCTCACCGAAGAAGAGATTGCAATCCTTAAGGAAAATCTCAACCATAGCCCAAACTGGAGTGATGTTCTTGTCACTGATCCTTTTGACCCTACCTTGATTCGTAACAGCGAATTCTACGGCCTTGTTCGCCTGGGATCATTAAAAGGTGGAACAGTGAGCTTCCACGACTTCACCGTTCCAATTGGGATCGTGAACTCCCGGATTATCAGCTGTGATATTGGAAACAGCTGCTCAATTATGGAGTGCACCTACATTAGCCACTACATCATCAGTGATGAAGTAGTGCTCTACCGCATCGGGGAAATCCAAACCACGAACCACGCCAAGTTTGGTAGCTGTATCCTTAAAGATGGCGAAGACCCATCAGTCCTCATTGAAATAGACGTCGTCAATGAAGCAAAGGGTCGGAGCATCCGAGCCTTCGATGGAATCTTACCCGCTGACGCGTTCCTCTGGTCCACCTACCGAGAAGACGAGTTATTGATGCAGCGCTTTGGTGAGCTCACCGATAAGACGATGGACTCTCGGCGGGGATACTACGGCTTTATTGGAACGAAGAGCGTGATCAAATCGTGTGACACGATTAAAGACGTGTGGATTGGCGAAGGCTCGTACATCAAAGGGGCGAATAAGCTAAAGAATCTAATGCTCCGCTCGACCCTCGCCGAAGCGGTCCAAATCGGCGAAGGCGTTGAACTCGTCAACGGAATCATCGGCTCCGGCTCGAGAATCTTCTACGGCTCGAAAGCGATTCGCTTTGTAATTGGTGATCACTCCAACCTCAAATATGGGGCGCGTCTTATTCACTCCGTCCTTGGGGATAACTCAACCGTTAGCTGTTGTGAAATCCTCAACAGCCTCATCTTTGGCTCCCATGAACAACATCATAACAACTCCTTCTTAGTCGCTGCTCGTATTGAAGGACAGTCCAATATGGCAGCGGGGGCGAACCTGGGCTCCAATCATAACAGTCGAGCGAACGAAGGGGAGATGATCGCCCGCCGCGGCTTTTGGCCAGCGCTCTCTACCACCGTCACCTACGACTCCTACTTTGCGAGCTACACCCTGATCGCCAAAGGTTCTTACCCGTACCAATTGGATGTTCGCCTTCCCTTCAGTTTAGTCAGCAGTGATGAAGCGACAAACACCCGCGCGATCATGGGGGCGTATTGGTGGCGGCACAACCTCTACGCCTTAGAGCGCAACACCCATAAGTTCCAAAGTCGCGATGAACGTAAGGTCATTCGCCAACACTATGAACCAGACTACCTTGGAGCCGATACCGCCAATGAAATTATCACCGCTATCGCGCTCCTAGAGCGCTGGGTTGGCTCAAGCCTCGGCTTTGCAGAAGGGGAATGCTCAGAAAAGGCTCGGGCGCTATTTCGTAGTAATCCTGAGGTAATTGCCGATACGGTGATCACAACGAATGAAATCGAAAACTCCAAAGTACCCGTTATTATTCGTCGCCCCGTCGAAGCGTACGCTGCCTACCACGAGATGCTCCTCTCCTACGTTATGCGTACCCTCGTCTCCTATGCAACAAAGCATCGATGTTCAATTCAAACAATCCTCTCTTCAACAGCTGCATCATTGGGCGATTGGATCAACGTGGGAGGCCAGCTCGTCTCCGAGGTTCGGGTGAATGAACTCATCGCTGATATTAAGAACCAGAGAATTCAAAACTGGGCTGGTGTCCACCACCGCTACGAAGCGTGGGCCGAAGCATACGAAGAAGACACCTTAAGTCACGCCCTTGGCGTATTACAACTCCTTGTTGAAGGGCAACCGATCACCGTGGAGATATGGGAAGAAATCGTTACAAAAACGACTGAGCTTATTGGTATGATAGGTGAGGAAATCTATCACTCCAAAGAGAAAGACTACACCAACCAATTCACCCTCACGACGTACCGTAGTGAAGAGGAGCGCAGTGCTGTTCTCGGCTCCTTAGATAATGATTCCCTCATTAAGCTTGTCCACCAAGAACTAAAGGAGTTCCAGGCTCACCTTGCTGTAATTCGTTTTTAAAAAACGGCACCCCATAAAGAGTGCCGTTTAATTCCTGGAGCCAATGGGACTCGAACCCACCACCTGCTGATTGCGAACCAGCCGCTCTACCAGATGAGCTATAGCCCCGCATACACGAGACAAAATATCCCGTTGGGGTAAAACTGTCAACTGTTTCGCTTGCTTGAGGTGGGGGATGTGATAGAGTAAGAAGGCACATGGAGGGTGTCTCGATGGAGAAGTCATACCGTGATACATTCCTCTCTTCAATCTTGAATACGATTGCTGATCCAATCTTAATCATCGATGAAGAAGGCCGCTATCTTGAAGTCTTTGGTGGGACTGATCGTTCGCTCTACGACGATGGCCAACCACTGACGGGGCGAAAAGTTTCCGAAGTGCTTACCCCAGAGTTTGGGGAGTTTTTTGTGAGTCAAATCATCCACACCCTTAGAACCAACACCTTAAATGTTTTTGATTACCGCCTTGATACCCAAACAGTGAATCTTCCCGTCTTTGAAGGACCTGGTGGAGTACAGTGGTTTGAGGCACGGATGTACCCAATTGATCAACTCTTCAATGATAAACGAGCTGTCGTTGCGATATTGATAAACATCACCGAGCGGCGGGCGCTCCATCGCCGCTTACAGGAGCTCTCCTACCTCGACCCCTTAACAGGGCTCTATAACCGACGGTACTTCTTAGAACGACTGAACGTGCATCTTTTAGAGCGAGACTCGATCCACATCGTCTTCTGTGATATCGACCACTTCAAGATGATTAACGACGAGCACGGCCACCTCGCCGGTGATGATGTTATCCGAAACTTCGCCCTCATCCTCCAGAGCGTCCTCGGGCCGAAAGTAACGACGTGTCGCCTCGGCGGGGATGAGTTTATCGCCGCCTTAGTTGATGAACGTGATGAAGGAGCTAAAGCACTCGCTGAAAAAGTGCGCAGGCGTACTGAAAAACATTCGTTCGTTTGGGACGGACTTCCCCTCGGGGTGACG
>JBBADN010000146.1:0-4073 GCA_041656455.1 Sphaerochaeta sp.
GAGGGTGTGCGGAAGAGCTAAGAAAAGAACATCACACAAATCACTCGCCTCTTCGATATTCTCTTCTTGCAAAATGAGGTCACAATGACCTAAGAGGGCGGGATACACGTCGCTATAGCGCTGGCCACTGTAGGAGTGTGAGGCGAGATAGACTAATTCAACATCAGGATGATCGAGTAATAGGGTGACAAGGATTGAACCGGCGTACCCAGTTGCTCCAATAACTCCAGCACGTATCATACCAACCTCCAAAATCAAGATTGGTATAATTATACATAAAAGGAAAAAGATTACCAGTATTTATGCATAAATACCCCGATATTATTGTATAAATATGTAACTATCGGTTTTTAAGGTATTCTTTTACCGTCTTTAAGAGAATCTCATCAACCACCAGAGCAGATGTTGAATACTCCCCATCAATTCGGGGGTTCGCCTTTAGGTGGGCGTACGCTTCACTAATCCAATTCACTGCAGTAGCAGGTGATACGATGCCGGTGTCGATCACCAAGTCAAAGAGTTGAGCGTCGTTGTGGTTAAACCCAAGGTCGTGTTCAACAAACGAGCAGCGCACACTATCGGCCTCTTTGAGCGCTTTAAGCATCGTATCTTCACTGAGGCCATGCTCCTTCACCTTCCGATCTAAGCGTAGCTCTAGCGGTGCTTTGATTCGAACATTCAAAACGTCGGTAAACGATTGAAAGAGGCCAAAGCCACCGCGGCCAAGGATGACGACGTCTTGGGTTTTAGCAAACGCGTAGAGCGTTGCGTTCAGAAAGCGAACAAGCTTTTGCCGCTGTTCGTCGTAGCGATCCCAAAAGCTGGTTCGCTCCTCGTAGACTTGTTCGAAGTTTGAAAACCCATACTCTTCCATCACCGCTTCGATCACCGTCTTATCGGCGTAGGCGAGTTTAAGATTCTTGGCAAGCTCACTGGCGATATACGTGCCCGAGCTTCCAATTTGCCTGGATATCGTAATAACAGCCATATCAACCTCCACTTCAATCGTACAATGGGGTACTTAGGCTGTACAGGTTAGAGCTGGTCAAAGGGAAGGAAGAGGACCTCTTCGATGAAGCGTTTGGTCAATGAACGGTCGAACTGTGTTCCCCCATTCGCTTTCAGTTCACTTGCCGCTTCACGGCTACTAATCTGCTTTTGGTAGGTGCGCACTGAAGTCATAGCATCGTACGCATCGGCGATGGCGATGATGCGTGCTTGGAGGGGGATTGCCGCTCCTTTCAGTTTTCTTGGATACCCCGCCCCATCAATTCGCTCGTGGTGCGCTAAGACAATTTGGGCGATCGGGGCCATGTCCTCCACACTGGCAAGAAGACGGTAGCCGATTTCAACGTGGCGCTCCATCTCGCTACGATCCTCGTCGGTAAAAGGAGTTGGCTTATTAAGGAGCTCTTCATCGATGGCGATCTTGCCGATGTCATGGAAGAGCCCAGCGAGGCGTAGTTGGCCGACCTCCTCATCACTGAGGCCAACAGCGCGGCCAAGCTGTTCGCTGAGGAAAGAGACGCGGCGGCTGTGGTGTTCCTCGCGCTTGTTTCGCACGTGAAGGGCGTTGATGATCGTGTGTACTAAATTACCCCTCAGCGGTGCTTCTTCAAAAAGCTTTCGGGTAGCAAGCGCTTTCTTCGCTTCAACGAGGGCGTTCTTCAGCGTCTTCTCCCCTTCCCCAACTAAGACAAGGACGATACTGACACTCATCTCCATGCCACCGGCCATCGGAATCGCCGTCAGCTTTGTTGAAAGCTCCTTGGCAATCTGTTGGTACTCCGCTTCACTTCGGTCGGAAAGAATGATGGCAAACTCATCACCACCGATGCGGGCGAGGTAATCAGAATCGTTTGTTGATTCTCGAAGGATTCTCGTCACGATCCGCAGCAGGCGATTCCCTTCACTTTGACCAAACGCCTCATTAAGGATTTTCAGTCCATCAACATCGGCGAGGATGATTGCAACGGGTTTATCGGGGTGGACGCTGTAGCGCTCAACGTACTGTTCAAAGTGATTGTAGCTAAACAAGCCAGTGAGGGTATCGTGAGTCGAGATGTGTAGCAACTTCTCTTCGTGCTCTTTGCGCTCGGTGATGTCGATGATCATCCCGAGGCTTTCGTGGGTGTCTTTCCCAATGGTTAATGGTGAGACGGTAACGTTTGCCCAGACAACCCGCCCATCCTTCCTTTTAAAGCGTTTATCAAAGGTAATCGTCTCCTCTGCCCCACTCATCAAGAGGAACGTTGCGTTGTCGCTTATGTGTTGGTCTTCAGGAAGGCTGAACTCTGACCACACCCGACCAACAATTTCATCAGCTGAGTATCCTAAAAAGCGACAGTACGATTCGTTTATCTCCAATACTTTTCCACTCTTCAGGTCGGTTCGGCTAATTCCTACCGGTGACTTGGTGAAGATTGTTTTAAAGAGGAGTTCACTTCGGACAATTTTCCGCATCACCTCGATTCGTTGGAGCTGGGTGAAGAGGATGATTCCAAGGATCATGGTGATGATCGGATAAAGAAGTAAGAACGGAAGAGCGATCGCTTTGAAGATCACATAGCGGTCAGCGGTGGGATAGAGGAGCATACTGAACCAGCTGAGAATATGGGCGACCACTCCAACGAGGTAGAACTCAGGGGCGGGGATGCGCGATGACTCAATGTAGCGCTCATACCGTATTGTGTGCCAAATAACACCCGCAAGTGCGGAGACAAAGGCAGTGGTAATTCCAGGGACGATGCCCAGCCCCCCTTGGTAGATGCGCATCGCTGCGATCATCGCCGTAGCAACGGCGGTTGGGATGAGGCCAAAGAGCATTCCACTGACGGCGAGGAGGATGGTACGCGAGTCAAAAATAGCACCTTCGAGCATCGTGTAAGGAAAGCTCATTAAAAGCATCCCCAAGAGGCCGAGTACAATGCCGCGCAGCACTTTTTGACGATTCCACCACGACTCTATGCGGAATGGGTACATCCCGATCAAGAGACTCATCGTCAAAAGGAGGCTTACGTTAATAATCAGCGTGCTCATATCCTATCCTAGTGGTGAAGACAGACGCGGTTTCGACCTGCCTCCTTTGCTTTATACAGCGCTTTATCGGTAAGTTCAATCAAGTCAGTTCCACTGAGGTCTTCCCCTTGGGCGTTCGCCACCCCGATCGAGACAGTTACCCCAAGGGGAAGTCCGTCCCAAATGAACGAATGTTTTTCAGTACGCTGGCGCACTTTTTCTGCGAGCGCTTTAGCTCCTTCATCACTTTCATCAACTAAGGCGGCGATAAACTCATCCCCGCCGAGGCGACACGTCGTTACTTTTGGCCCGAGGACGCTTTGAAGGATGAGGGCGAAGTTTCTAATGACATCGTCACCGGCGAGGTGACCGTGCTCGTCGTTGATCATCTTGAAGTGATCGATATCACAGAAGACGATGTGAATCGAGTCTTTTTCTAAAAGATACACGTTCAGTCGCTCTAAGAAGTACCGTCGGTTATAGAGTCCTGTTAAAGGATCGAGGTAGGAGAGCTCTTGCAGGCGGCGATGGAGCGCCCTCCGTTCGGTGATGTTTATCAATATCGCAACAACAGCACGTTTACCATCAAAGAGTTGATTAATCGGGTACATCCGTGCCTCAAACCACTGAACCCCACCGGGTCCTTCAAAGACGGGAAGGTTCACTGTTTGAGTATCGAGACGATAGTCAAAGACATTTAACGTATTGGTTGTAAGGGTGTGGGTGATTTGATTCACAAAAAAATCCCCAAACTCTGGGGTAAGCACTTCGGAAACCTTTCGTCCTCTTAGTGGTTGGCCATCGTCGTAGAGCGAACGGTCAGTCCCACCAAAGACTCCAAGATAACGGCCTTCTTCATCAATGATAAAGATTGGATCGGCAATCGCATTCAAGATTGAAGACAGGAATGTATCACGGTATGACTTCTCCATCGAGGCACCCTCCATGTGCCTTCTTACTCTATCACATCCCCCACCTCAAGCAAGCGAAACAGTTGACAGTTTTACCCCAACGGGATATTTTGTCTCGTGTATGCGGGGCTATAGCTCATCTGG